>NZ_JAEFCH010000002.1:0-226916 GCF_016406015.1 Acidovorax sp. IB03
CGGGCCACCTTGGATGAATGTGGGCCGCGCGCTGCGCCTAGCAGCCCATCCCCGCAAGACACTTGTGCAACTCCAAAAAGACTTTGAACAGGTTCTAACCCATTGATTGATCGCACTTCAAAAGACTACCCATGGACATCTCCAGCTTTGACGATTTGCTGCATGCCGCGCGGCTGCAACCCGAGCCCCAGCGCCTGCTGTTTGTGTTTGTCGGCGTGGAGCTGCCCGATGACGCCACCCCTGCCCAGCGCGCGCGCTTTGAGCAAGGGCAGGGCGGTGCGCTGGTGCCCCTGATGTGTGTGGACAAGACCCCACAGGAGCTGCCATCGTTTGCCGCCCTGGTGACCGAAGCCCAGCAGTTCACCGCACCGGGGCATGACTGGGTGATGGTGTTTGCTGCCGCCATGTCGGGCACGCTCAACCAGGCCCCCACCAGTGCGGACGCCGAAGCCCCACTGCAACGCATGGTGGATGCGATCAAGCGCGGCGCCATCGAGGCCTTCATTCCGTTTGACCGCCAAGGGCACCCCGTGCGCCTGGGCTGAGTCAGGTCGCGGCATTCATCAGACGACCTGCCACTCCACCTGTTCACCCACATGACCACGTCCGCCGGCTTGCCCGGATTCAACACCCCCGCCGTAGGGTTCGAGCAGCCCTTCGCGATGCTGGAGGCTTGCCACGAGCGCGTTGAGCGCACCCTGACCCTGCTGTCGCGGCTGCGCTCCTACCTGCGCGAGCAGGCGGTGGACGATGCGGCCCGCCAGGCGGCCCGCGACGTGCTGCGTTACTTCGACATTGCTGCGCCCTTGCACCATGAAGACGAAGAACTGCACGTCTTTCCGCTGCTGCTGGAGCGGGGGGCGCCGTCGGTGGTGGCGCTGGTGCGGCAGCTCCAACAAGACCATGTGCACATGGCGGCCGATTGGGCCGCCGCCCGGGGCGCACTGGCGGCTCTCGCCGATGGCAGCGCTGCGGGCCTGAGCGCTCAGGACGAAGCGCTGCTCGAGCAGTTTGCCCAGCGCTACGGCCAGCACATCCAGGCAGAAGAAGGCACCGCCTACCCCAGCGCACAGGCCCTTTTGGGCGAGGGCGACCTGCGCACCATGGGGCTGGAGATGGCGGGCCGCCGCCGCGCTTCGTAAATAATTGCTACTGAATTGATAGCTGGTAGCGCTTTCTTTATAAGCGCTGGAGGCACTTTTGGCTTCAAACAGGCCGTCCACACTCCTTCTTAGGGTGGACGGCTTCGGTTGGCAAGACTGCCTCGCCACCGGCCCCGGCAGCGCGATACTCGGCAGCTTGCTCTTTTCTGCGCTCTTCTTGTCCCCGATGTCTGCGAAATTTCTGCTCCGCGTTGCGGGCACCCTGCTGCTGGCCTGGGCCGCTGCTGCTGCCTGTGTGGCGCTGCACACCCCACTGCCCTGGATGCTGGGTCCCCTGGTTGCCACGTCCGTGCTGTCCATGGCCGGTGCGCCCACCGAAAGCTGGGGGCCGTTGCGCAATGGCGGGCAGTGGGCGATTGGCGCCGCGCTGGGCCTGTACTTCACGCCCGAGGTGTCGGCGCTCGTGGGCAGCCTGTGGTGGGCCATCGTGCTGGGCATTGGGTGGGCGCTGCTGCTGGGCTGGGGCTTTGGTGCGTGGCTCTACCGCCTGCACGCGCCGCGCATGCACGGCGTGCCCGCCCCCATGCTGCGGTCTACCAGCTACTTCGCGGGGGCGATTGGGGCCGCGTCTGAGATGACCCTGCTTTCCGAGCGGGAGAACGCCCGCACCGATCTGGTGGCTGCCAGCCACAGCCTGCGCCTGCTCATCGTCACGATCACCATTCCATTTGCCCTGCAGTGGAGCGGTCTGCAGGGGCTGGACATTCTGACCCCCACCGTGCGCGAGGTGAGCTGGCCGGGCCTTGCGCTGCTGGCCTTGCTGACCGGCGCGGGTGCTTTGGTGATGGACCGCCTGGGCCGCGCGAACCCGTGGTTCATGGGGGCGATGCTGGTGTCCATGGCGGTCACCATGGCGGGGTTGCATCTGTCGGCAGTGCCCCAAGCGGTGGTCAATGCCGCGCAGCTCGTGATCGGCGTGAGTCTGGGCGTGCGCTTTCGCGCGGAATTTCTGCACACGGCGCCGCGCTGGCTGGCGTCAGTGGCCGTAGGCACGTTCGGCTTGATGGGGATTTGCGCAGCGTTTGCCGCCGTACTGGCGTGGGCCACGGGGCTGCCGTGGGTCACGCTGCTGCTGGGCACCTCCCCCGGCGGCATCACCGAGATGGCCATCACGGCCAAGGTGCTTCAGCTGGGCGTGCCCGTGGTCACTGCGTTTCAGGTGTGCCGGCTGATTGCCGTGCTGATGCTGGTGGGGCCGATGTTCCGCAGGATCTACCCGCCAACCGAGGGTGGTTCTGCAATCTGAAAAAAGAACCGCCCTCTTTGACACTGGCGCGCGGCCGTCGCGCAGGACGACAAGCAAGGGCCGCCCCGCAGCAAGGTCGTCGTCCCCCTTGGGGGGGAAGGCGCGCAGCGCCTCAGGGGGGATTCAATGAACCACCACCGGGTTTTGTGCCAGGCCAGCGTACCGGTCCAGCGCGTCTTCCACTTCTTCCTGCGTGGGCGTGTCGCGCTGCCAGGCCAGGATTTGCTGCTGGAACATCTCGGCCCAGGAGCCATCCAGGTACACCTCTTTGCCCGAGCGCTTGTCCACGATTTCAAAGCCGTGGCGCGCCAGTTGGGGGCGGGGTGGCGCTGTGTCGTTGAGCGCCTGGGTTGATGTCTCCACGGCGTCGGGCAGCATGTGGAGCACCACAAAGGATTCAGAGTCGTAGAGCATTTGCATGGTGTTACCCCAGTCGATACCCAGATCAGATTGCAGCGGTTGCGTAGAGTTCAAGGGGGATGCCCCTGAACCTTCTTCCTGGGTCGCAATCAGTATTTCACGAATTCCGCAGGTGCGCGGCCTGGCAGGGCTTTTTTGCAGGGGTGGCGCGCGGGCGCAACAGGCCTTTGAGCAGACTCTCGCAACAGGCTCTCAGGGCGGGCCGCTGCTGCGCAGGCGCAGGTCGGCAAAGTCGCCATTGGCCTGGGTGATCTTGATGCGCACGGGCAGGTAGCCCATGTCCGGGGCCAGCCACAGCTCGGCCTTCTGGTCGTAGTCGCGCCGGGGCAGGCGCTGCAGCTTGAGGGTGGGCAGCGTGCCTGCGGGCAGGTTCAGGGTTTCGGTGGCTTCCACGGTGAAGGTCCAGCGGTCGGCGCCGGTGGCGCTCACGGTGGTCAGCGTCAACTGGGTGCCGGGCACAAAGCGGTCGGGCGTGGCGGCCAGAAGGCCGGCCAGCTGGATGAAAACGCTCAGGCGGTCTTGTGCGCCAGGGCCAATGGCTGCTTCGGGCGTGTTGGCGCTGAAGGTGACGCGGCCGCGCTGGTAGTCGAAATGGGCGGCGCGCTCGCTCCGGTTGCGGTCGCCAAAGCGCTCGGGCTGCAGGCCCTGCGCCGTCACCAGGCCGGTGCTGCGCTGGGTGCGTGAGCCCACCAAGAATGCGCTCACTTCCTGCCGCGCCTCGTAGCGGGCGCCATCGTGCTGCCACACCAGCTCTGCCCGGGCCTGGTAGTCAAACTTTTTGGCTTGCCCCGCCACGTCAAACGCCAGCTTGATAGGCGCAGGCAGGCGCACGGGGGGCGCGGAAGTGCTGGTGCCTTGCCCAGGGGGGCCGCCCGGTGGGGTGATGTCTACGCCCGAGCCATCGGCCACGGGCGAGGGGGGCGGGGCGCTGGCCGCCGCCGCTGGTGCCGCAGCCACCGCTGCGGAAGCCTCTGGCGCAGGCGCTTCGGCAGCGGAAGCGGTGGCGCTGTCCGTCCCCTGTTCTGTGTTGCCCGTCGGCTCGACCACCGCTGGTTCTGCGATGGCCACTTCGGCGGGCTCACTCGGTGCGGGCGCTGGCTCTGTGACTGCAGGGCGCGCGGGCGCTGCCTTGCGCGGTTTGGCGGGCTTGGGCGGTTTGGCGGGCTTGGGCGGTTTGGCGGGCTTGGGCGGTTTGACGGGCTGGGGCGGTTTGACGGGCTGGGGCGGCGCAGCCGCAGGTGGCGCGGCGGCAGGGCTGGGTGATGGCGCGGGGGCTGCCGCTACCGCAGGCGGCGGCGCTGCCACGCTGCGGGTGGTGAACACCTTGCCTGCTGGCGCAGCCGAGCCGTCCCACGCCAGGGGCACGCCTTGCAGCACCAGCCAGTGAACGGCCAGCACCAAGGCGGTCAGGATCCACAGGGTGCGCCGTGGCATCAGCGGGCCCTGGCAGTGCAACGGGCCTGGGGGCAGGCATAGCGGCTCATGCGCTGCCAGCGCCCAGGTCGGTGGAAAGCTGGGCGGCGGCAGCGCGCAGCGGCACCTCGATGGCGCCACCCCATTCCGGGTCGAACGTGGCCACCGAGCCCAGCGTGGTGATGCCCAGCGCCAGATGGCCGCCCGCATCAAACACCGGGGCGCAAAAGGCGACGATGCCGGGCAGCAGCGTGTCCACCACCCGGGCCATGCCGCGCTCGCGCACATCGGCCAGCACATCCTGCGCCTGCTCCAGCGTGGCGGGCAGGTCGGTGCGCCGCAGCTTGGCGGCCTGGGCCAGCTCCTGTTGCAGCAAGGGCGCCACGGCTTCGGGCGGCATGTAGGCAGCAAAGCAGCGCCCGGTGGCGGAAGACAGCAGCGGCATCACATCGCCCAGGCGCAGGTTGGCCGTGACGGCCTGGGGCGATTCCTCCCAGTGCACGATGGTGGGGCCGTGGTTACCCCACACCGCCAGCGCCAGGGTGTGGCCGATCTGCTCCATCCAGCCGGGCACGCGCTCGCGCGCCAGCCGCATGGCATCGAGCCGGGCCAGCGAGGCCAGCCCCAGCTTGAGCGCGGCGGGGCCCAGGTCGTAGCGCGCGGTGCGCGCGTCTTGCGTGACCAGCCCCAGGCGCTGAAAGCTCACCAGGTAGCGGTGGGCCTTGGCCGCGCTCATGCCGGCCGCAGCCGCCACGTCTTTGAGCATGAGCGGCCCGCGCGCGCGGGTCAGCCCTTCCAGCAGGGCAAAACCGACTTCCACCGACTGGATGCCTGCGCGTTCTTTGTCCATGTGCACTAGAATTTGCGAGTTTTGTTTAGTTAAATCAATTTACCAAATCGTAATTTGGCCAGGGCTTCCAGCCATTCGGTTTGGTGCCTTGCCACTCTGAGAGACAAAGGTCCCCGCCACCATGAAACTCGCTACGTACAAAGACGGCTCGCGCGACGGCCAGCTGGTTGTGGTCTCCCGTGATCTGGGAACAGCCCATTATGCGACTGGCATTGCCAGCAAGCTGCAGCAGGTGCTGGACGACTGGAGCTTCCTCTCGCCCCAGTTGCAAGACCTGTATGACCAGCTCAACAGTGGTCGTGCGCGCCACCCCTTCCCGTTCGATCCGGCCCAGTGCATGGCCCCGCTGCCCCGCGCCTACCAGTGGGCCGATGGCTCGGCGTACATCAACCACGTCGAACTGGTGCGAAAAGCGCGCAACTCCGAGGTGCCTGAGAGTTTTTACACCGACCCGCTCATGTACCAGGGCGGCAGCGACGACTTCATTGGCCCCTGCGACCCGGTGGTGGTGCCTAGCGAATCCATGGGTATCGACTTTGAGGCCGAGATCGCCGTCATCACCGGCGACGTGAAGATGGGCGCCACGCCTGAGCAAGCGCTCGAAGGCATCCGCCTGGTGATGATTGCCAACGACGTGAGCCTGCGCAACCTGATTCCGGCCGAGCTGGCCAAGGGCTTTGGCTTCTTCCAGAGCAAGCCCGCCACTGCGTTCAGCCCCGTGGCCGTGACGCTGGACGAGCTGGGCGACGCCTGGGACAAGGGCCGCGTGAACCTCACCGTGCAGTCCACCTGGAACGGCCGCAAGGTCGGCATGTGCGACGCCGGGCCCGAGATGACCTTCCACTTCGGCCAGTTGATTGCCCACATTGCCAAGACGCGCAACGTGCGCGCTGGCTCCATCGTGGGCAGCGGCACCGTCAGCAACAAGGGCGTGGAGCAGAACGGCCGCATGGAATGGCCCAAGGGCTACAGCTGCATTGCCGAAAAGCGCTGCATCGAAACCATCCAGGACGGCAAGCCCACCACCGAGTTCATGAAGTTTGGCGACACCATCCGCATCGAGGTCAAGGGCAAGGATGGCGCCAGCATCTTCGGCGCCATCGACCAGGAAATTGCCGCACCCGGCGCTGCAACCTAAGGTTTGAAGCCAAAAGTGCCTGATTAGCTACTTACCTCAGAAACGCGCAGCAGACTCCAAGGCAGCGGCCCAGTAGTCACCAATGCCTTCAACAGCACCTAGCTGGCGTTGGTTCTGCTCAGTCTGAGATATGTCGCTAATCAGGAAAAAGAGCTTCCAGCGCTTGTCTGTCAAGCGCTGGAAGCTCTTTTTTTAGGAGCAATGACTGGTGGGCACCTTCCTCAGTTCCAACCCTCCAGCACCAGCTTGCCCCGCGCCTTTCCGCTCTCGATGAGTGCATGTGCGCGCTTCAGATTCTCCGCATTGATGGTGCCAAACCGCTGGTCCAGCGTGGTGCGGATCAGTCCGGCGTCCACCAGCTGCGCTACTTCGGTCAGCAGGCGGTGCTGGCCGATCATGTCGTCGGTGCCGAACAGCGCACGGGTGAACATCAGCTCCCAGTGCAGCGACACCGACTTGCGCTTGAGCTTCGTCACGTCGAGCGACACCGGGTCGTCGATCAGCGCGAACTGGCCCTGCGGCGCGATGGCCTCGACGATCTGGTCAAAGTGCGCGTCGCTCTGCGTGAGACTCACGATGATGTCTACCGTAGGGTGGCCGATGCGCGCCAGCTCTTCAGTGAGCGGTTTGCTGTGGTCAATGACGTGGTGCGCGCCCAGGTCGCGCACCCATTGCTGCGTTTCGGGGCGCGATGCGGTGCCGATGATCGTGAGGCTGGTCAGCCGCGCCGCCAGCTGCGTGAGGATGGAGCCCACACCGCCGCTCGCGCCAACGATGAGCAGGGTCTTTTGCGTGGGCTGCTTGCCGGGTGCCACGCGCAGGCGGTCAAACAGCAGCTCCCACGCGGTGATGGTGGTCAGCGGCAGCGCGGCGGCCTCGGCAAAGTCCAGCGACTTTGGCGCGTGGCCCACGATGCGTTCATCCACCAGGTGCAGCTCGCTGTTGGTGCCCTGGCGGGCAATGGAGCCTGCGTACCAGACGCGGTCGCCGGGCTGGAACAGCGTGACATCCGGCCCCACGGCGCGCACGATGCCGCTCGCGTCCCAGCCCAGCACCTTGTAGTCGGGCCCGTCGCCGCTGCGCGAACTGCTTTTGCGCACTTTCGTGTCCACGGGGTTCACCGAGACGGCATGCACTTCCACGAGCAGATCGCGGCCGGTGGCCACCGGGTCGGGCAGGGTGATGTCGAGCAGAGACTCGGGGTGGTCGATGGGGTGGGCGGTTTGGTAGCCAACGGCTTTCATGGGGAGGTCCTGGAGGTAAACAAAGGGTGCTCCAATGATGGGTCTTGCAAAATTGCTTTTAAATAGGTCGATGATTGAATCTATCTTCAATCATTGTTTGTAAATAAACCCCCACGCACCCAAGGCACGCCATGAAAAGCCTGCAAGACCTCGACATCTTTGTGCGCACCGTGGACAGCGGCAGCCTCTCGGCCACGGCCCGTGCGCTGGACCTCACGCCCGCCGCTGCGAGTGCCGCGCTCAAGCGGCTGGAGGCCGAGCTGGGCGTGGCGCTGTTCGTGCGCTCCACGCGCAGCCTGCGGCTCACGCAGGAGGGCGCACTGTTCCTGGAGCACTGCCGCCCCGCGCTGGCGGCGCTGCAGCAGGTGCAAGGCCAGCTGGCAGGCGGGCGCGCCGGTGGCTTGCGCGGCACGCTGCAGCTGGCCGCGCCGTCGGACCTGGGGCGCAATGTGCTGCTGCCCTGGCTCGATGCCTTCCAGGCCGAGCACCCGGGCATCGACATCCGCCTGCAGCTGGCCGACCGCGTGGCCAACGTGTACAGCGAGCCGGTAGACGCTGCCTTCCGCTACGGCAAGCCGCAGGATTCGAGCCTGGTCGCACTGCCGCTGGCCGCTGACCACCGGCGCGTGCTCTGCGCAGCGCCCGCCTACCTGGCAGCGCACGGCATGCCCGACACGCCCCACGCACTGGCCGAGCACCAGGGCCTGTGCTTCATGCTGGGCGAGGACGTGCACGACCGCTGGCGCTTCTGGGATGCCGCAGGCCAGGAGGTGGTGGTGCGCGTGCGCAGCCGCAACGTGGCCAACGATGGCGATGTGGTGCGCCGCTGGGCGGTGCTGGGCCGGGGCATTGCGTACAAGTCGTACTTCGACGCGGCCGATGATCTGGCCGCCGGCCGGCTGGTGCCGCTGTGCCCTGGCTGGACCACCGAGGCCGTACCGCTCTTTCTGGTGGCGCCCAGCCGCCGCCAGTTCACGCCGCTGGTGCGGGCGCTGCGCGACTTCGTGGCCGGGCGCCTGCAGGCGCTCATGGCGCGGGCGCCACGCTGAGCGCTAGCAGCAACCGCATGGGCTGTGCCCGATGTGCCGCACGAGGCTCTGCCAGCAGCAGGGGTAATGCACACGCGACCGGCGCCGCGCACCCGTGCGCCGCACAATCGCGCCCTTGCTGCCGCCACCGAGCGCGGCGCACCCTCTGCGCAGCCCAGTGCCCGGTGCCGCGGCAACGCCATTGACGGAGAAAGACGATCATGCTGAATTTCGACTTCCACAACCCCACCCACATCGTCTTCGGCCAGGGGCGCATTGCCGACCTGGACAAGCAGGTGCCCGCTGCCGCCAAGGTGCTGATCCTGGTGGGCGGCGCGAGTGCTGAAAAAAACGGCACCCTGGCTGAAGTGCGCGCCGCGCTGGGCAGCCGCCAGCACGCCACCTTCACCGGCATTGAGCCCAACCCCAGCTACGAAACCTCCATGCAGGCCGTGGCGCAGATCCGCGAAGGCGGGTTTGACTTTCTGCTGGCCGTGGGCGGCGGCTCGGTCATCGACGCCACCAAGTTCATCGCCGCGGCCGTGCTGTTTGAAGGCGGCGACCCCTGGGCGATTCTGGAAAAGTTTGGCCGCAACGTGCAGCGCGCCATGCCGTTTGGCGCCGTGCTCACGCTGCCCGCCACGGGTTCGGAGATGAACAACGGCAGCGTCATCACCCACCGCGCCAAGGGCGCCAAGCTGCCCTTCAGCAGCGAGCACACCTACCCCGTCTTCTCGGTGCTCGACCCCACCAAAACCTACACCCTGCCGCCCCAGCAGCTGGCCAACGGTGTGGTTGATGCCTTTGTGCACACGGTGGAGCAGTACCTGACTTACCCCGTCAACGCCCTGGTGCAAGACCGCTTTGCCGAAGGCATCCTGCACACGCTGATAGAAGTGGGGCCGCGCCTGCTCACCGCCACCGAGCCCGTGTACGACGACCGCGCCAACCTGATGTGGGCCGCCACCATGGCGCTCAACGGCCTGATTGGCGCGGGCGTGCCGCAAGACTGGGCCACGCACATGATTGGCCACGAGCTGACGGCGCTGCACGGCATTGACCACGCCCGCACCCTCGCCATCGTGCTGCCCGCGCTGCTCAACGAGCGCCGTGGCCCCAAGCGCGCCAAACTGCTGCAGTACGCCGAGCGCGTGTGGGGCATCACCACCGGTAGCGAGGACGAGCGCATCACCGCCGCCATCGAACGCACCCGCGACTTCTTTGAAAGCATGGGCATCCGCACCCGCCTGTCCGGCTACGGCCTGGGCGCAGAGGTGATTGAGAAAGTGATTGCCCAGCTCGAAGCCCACGGCATGGTCAAGCTGGGTGAGCAGCGTGAGATCACGCCTGCGGTCAGCCGCCGCATCCTCGAAGCAGCGCTGTAAGCCAGCGCCGCGATTTGGCGCGCCGCAGTACCCAGCAGCCTTGGTTGGGGGTACTGTGGCGTTTTGGTTTTTTACAACCAGTTTTTAGATTCCCCTGAACAAAGAAAGCGACCCCCATGGCACACATCCTCATGGTTCTGACGTCCCACGACCAACTGGGCAACACCGGCAAAAAGACCGGCTTCTGGCTGGAAGAGTTTGCCGCGCCGTACTACGTGTTCAAAGATGCTGGCGTGCAGATCACGCTGGCATCGCCCCAGGGCGGCCAGCCGCCGCTGGACCCCAAAAGCGATGACGAGAGCGCCCAGACGGACGCGACGCGCCGCTTCAAGGCCGATGCCGAAGCGCAAAAGCAACTGGCCAGCACGGTGCCGCTGTCGAGCGTGAAGGCCGATGCGTTTGACGCCGTGTTCTACCCCGGCGGCCACGGCCCGCTGTGGGACCTGGCGGAAGACGCGCAGTCCATCGCACTCATCGAACAGACCTTTGCCGCTGGCAAACCGCTGGCGCTGGTGTGCCACGCGCCGGGCGTGCTGCGCCACACCAAGGCACCCGATGGAACCCCACTGGTGAAGGGCAAAAAGGTGACGGGCTTTACCAATACCGAAGAAGACGCAGTGCAGTTGACCGACGTGGTGCCCTTCCTGGTGGAAGACATGCTCAAGGCCAACGGCGGCGTGTACTCCAAAGGCCCTGACTGGGCGCCCTATGTGCTGACCGATGGCACGCTGATCACAGGGCAGAACCCCGCCTCGTCCGAGCCGGGCGCCCAGGCGGTGCTGCAGTTGCTGGGGTAACCCCACTGTGCAGAGCTCTCGCCTGCCAGCGGCGTCAGCGCTGGGTTTTTAGCAAAAATGGGCGCCAGCGCTTTATCTAAAAGCGCTGGTAGCTATCAAATCAATAGCATTTCGCAGGCCTGCGTTCTGCTCAGGCTGCGGCGTTTGGGCTGGCTTCCACCTCCACCAGGCAGTCATAAAACGTGGGTGCACGGCCCAGGTCGGTCAGGGCCTGGCTGGTCACCTCGTTCACGTTGGTGCCGTTCAGCCCCAGCTTGCGCCACCAGATGCCCAGGCCGTTCACCACGCCGGGGCGGGCGCGGGTGGACACTTCGGCGTGGCATTCGTAGCTGCCCCGGTCGTTGAACACGCGCACGGTGCTGCCGTCGGCAATGCCGCGTGCGGCGGCGTCGTCGGGGTGCATTTCCAGCAACGGGCGGCCTTCGATGGTGCGCAGGCTTTTGACGTTGACGAAGCTGGAGTTGAGGAAGTTGCGCGCGGGTGGCGAGATCATGGCCAGCGGGTAGCGGGCGTCGGTGCCCTGCAGTTCGTGGTTGGGAACGTGGTCGGGCAGGCCGTCCATGCCTTGCGCGGCCAGCCGGGCGCTGAAGAATTCGCAGCGGCCCGAGGGCGTGGGGAAGTGGCCTTCGGCAAATGGCGCATCGGGCACGCTCAGCGTGGCAAAGCCCTGGCGTTCGAGCAGGGCGTAGTCCACCGCGTTGCCAAAGGCCTGGCGGCACAAGGCCTCGTCGCTGTCGGTAAAGCAGGGGTCGGCAAAGCCCATGCGCGCCGCCAGGTCGCGGAAGATTTGGGCGTTGCTGCGCGCCTCGCCCACGGGGGCAATGGCGGGGCGGTTGAGCATCACGTCGGTGTGGCCGTAGGCCAGGTGCACGTCCCAGTGCTCGAGCTGCGTGGTGGCGGGCAGGATGTAGTCGGCGTAGTCGGCCGTGTCGGTGTGAAAGTGCTCCAGCACCACGGTGAACAGGTCTTCGCGCGCAAAGCCTTGCACCACCTTGCCCGAATCGGGCGCCACGGCCACGGGGTTGCTGTTGTAGACCACCACGGCTTCGACCTTGGGGCCGAAGGTGGGCGAGGCCTCGCGCAGCAGGTCGTCGCCAATGGTGGACATGTTGATGGTGCGCGGTGTGCGCCCGGCCAGCAGGTCTGGGCGGTGCAGCGCGGCGCGATCCACCGGAAACTGGCCCGAGCTGGACAGCAGCAGCCCGCCCGCCCGGTGCCGCCACGCACCGGTGAGCGCGGGCAGGCAGGCCACGGCGCGCACTGCGTTGCCACCGCCGCGCACGCGCTGCATGCCGTAGTTCAGGCGGATAGCGGCGGGCTTGGTGGTGCCGTAGTCGCGGGCCAGTTGGCGGATTTGTTCGACCGGAATGCCGCACACCTCGGCCGCGCGCTCGGGCGGCCATTGCAGGGCGCGGTCACGCAGCTGCTCCCAGCCCAGGGTGTGCTGGGCGATGTAGTCGTGGTCCAGCCAGTCGTTTTGGATCAGTTCGTGCATCAGCGCCAGCGCCAGGGCGGCGTCGGTGCCAGGGCGCAGGGCGATGTGTTCATGGCACTTGTCGGCGGTTTCGCTCTTGCGGGGGTCGATGCACACCAGCTTGGCACCATTGCGCTTGGCCTGCTGGGCGTAGCGCCAGAAGTGCAGGTTGCTGCCAATCGAATTGCTGCCCCAGATGAGGATGAGCTGGGATTCGGCAAAGAACTCCACCTTCATGCCCACCTTGCCGCCCAGCGTCTGCACCAGCGCTTCGCCACCGGCGGACGCGCAGATGGTGCGGTCCAGCAGCGAAGCGCCCAGGCGGTGGAAGAAGCGCCGGTCCATGCTTTCGCCCTGCACCAGGCCCATGGTGCCCGCGTAGCTGTAGGGCAGGATGGCTTCGGGCGCACGGGTGGCAATGGCTTGCAGGCGCTGGGCAATGTCGGCCAGGGCTTCGTCCCAGGTCACGGGCGTGAATTGGCCGCTGCCTTTGGCGCCGCTGCGCTTGAGCGGCGTGAGGATGCGCTCGGGGTGGTAAGTGCGCTCGGTGTACTTGCTCACTTTCGCGCACAGCACGCCATCGGTGTGGGGGTGGTCCGGGTTGCCTTGCACCCGGGTGGCCACGCCGTTTTCCACAGTGGTGACCAGGCCGCAGGTGTCGGGGCAGTCATGCGGGCAGGCGCCGCGAACGCTTAGAACCTGTCCCGGTGTAGGGTTTACGCTAATAGATGCAGACATTTGTTCGTGGCCGTCTGAAAATTCGACTGTAATGATTTGTGGACGCAAGCTCGCGACTTGCCCGCGCTGCAGCAAGGGCCGGTGTGGCGGTTATACGTTGCCCCTGACACAAAACCAACCCTCAACACCCACCATGCAACCCTCCGTTTTGAACCGCAGACAGTTTTCCCTAGGCATTGGCGCTACCGCGCTGGCCGGTTTTGGCGTGGCACGGGCCCAAAGTGAAGGCCGCATTGTGCTGGGACAGTCTGCCGCATTTTCAGGCCCTGCCGCGCAATTGGGTATCCAGTTCAACCAGGGGGCCAAGCTGTTTTTTGACCAGCTCAACGCTGCCGGTGGCGTGGGCAAGCGCATGGTGGAAATCCGCACGCTGGACGATGGCTATGAGCCCGACCGCTGTGCGGAAAACACCCGCAAGCTCATCGCTGACGACGTGTTTGCACTGTTTGGCTATGTGGGCACACCCACCAGCCTGGCGGCAGTGCCCCTGTTCAACCAGGCCAAGGTGCCGTTTTTCGCCCCGTTCACGGGGGCTGAGTCGCTGCGCCAGCCGTTCAACCGGCTGGTGTTCCATGTGCGCGCCTCGTACTACGACGAAACTGCGCTCATCGTGCGCCAACTGGTCAATCTGGGCGTCAAGAAGATTGCCGTGTTCCACCAGAACGATGCCTACGGTAAGGCCGGGCTTGACGGCGTGAACAAGGCGCTGGCCGAGCACAAGCTGCCCCTGGCAGGCGCCGCCACGGTGGAGCGCAACTCGGTGGACGTGGCTGCCGCCGTGGAAAAGCTGGTGGCCGCCAAGCCCGATGCGGTGGTGCAGATTGCCGCCTACGGCGCCAGCGCCGCCTTTGTGCGTGCCGCCCGCAAGGCAGGTTTCGGCGGCACGTTCTACAACGTATCGTTCGTGGGCACGCAGGCGCTGGCCGACGAGCTGGGCAAGGATGGCGCCGGTGTGGTGGTGTCGCAGGTGGTTCCGTCGCCCTACCAGCCCTCGCGCCAGATCACCCGCGAGTTTCTGGATGCCATCAAAAAGGCAGGCGACAAGGTGCAGCCCAACTACTCCAGCATGGAAGGCTTTCTGGCCGCCCGCATCTTCACCGAAGGCCTGCGCCAGGCAGCAGCCAGCGGCAAGATCAGCCGCGACAGCTTCATCTCTGGCATGGAAGGCCTGGGCTCCCAGGTGATTTCGGGCTTCCCGGTATCGTTTGGCCCGAATGACCACACGGCATCCAGCTTTGTGGAGATGTCCATGCTCACCGGCGACGGGCGGGTGAGAACCTGACACGTTGCGCAAGCACTGCAATCACCATTCAAGCCCGGCGCGAAAGTGCCGGGCTTTTTTTTATGTCTGATTTTTTGCCCGATGGTGGGGCAGGTGCGGCGTCAGTCCATGGACTGGGTATTCGCCAGCCCCTGCATGAACGCCTCGCAGCGCCCCAGCTGCTCCAGGGTCACGAACTCGTCGGGCTGGTGGGCTTGCTGGATGCTGCCGGGGCCGCACACCACGGTGGGGATGCCGGCGTTCTTGAACAGCCCGGCTTCGGTACCGAAGGCCACCAGCGTGGTGCCGGCTTCGCCGCTCAGCCGCTGGGCCAGACGGGTGACGGCGTCGTCCTTGCTGCCCAGGAAGCTCGGGATCTCGCAGATGGTCTCAAAGCCAAAACCTGCGTCTGGCGCCACCTTCTTCATCGCGGGCTCCAGCGACTTGGCATAGGCCAGCACCTCGGCTTGCATCTGGGCGGCGTTGGCCGTGGGCAGGTCGCGGAATTCGTAGCGGAATTCAGCGTCGCGCGGCACCACGTTGTCGGCAATGCCACCGTGGAACTGGCCGACGCTGGCGGTGGAAAAGGGCACGTCAAAGCCTTCAAACCGGGGCTCGTGCTGCTCAAAGCCCTCGGCCATGTCGCGCAAGCGACCCACCACGCGGGCCGCCATTTCAATCGCGTTGACGGAGTGCGGGGTCAACGACGAGTGCGCCTCTTTGCCGCGCACGCAGCACTTGTAGCGGTACACCCCCTTGTGGGCAATGGCGGGCACCATGAGCGTGGGCTCACCCACAATGCAGGCCAGGGGCTTGATGCCGGCGTCGCGCAGGTCGGCAATCAGCTCTTTCACACCAAAGCAGCCCACTTCCTCGTCGTAGCTGAAGGCGAAGTGCACCGCGAACGGGGCCTGGCTGTTCAGGAAGGCTTCTGCGTGGGCCAGGGCCAGGCCGATGAAGGCCTTCATGTCGGCACTGCCGCGGCCGTAGAGCTTGCCGTCCTGTACCCGCGCGCTCAACGGGTCCATGCTCCAGTCCTGCCCCGTCCAGGGCACGGTGTCGGTGTGGCCCGAAAGAATGATGCCGCTGGGCTTGCCCTCGCCCAGCGTGGCAAACAGGTTGGCCTTGGTCTTATCGGCGTTGTAGGTGAGGCGGCTTTTCACGCCCAGTTGGGTCAGGGTGTCGCGCACAAAGTGGATCAGCTCCAGGTTCGAGTTCTGGCTGACGGTGTTCATGCGGACCAGGGTTTGTGCAAGTTCGAGGGCGTGGGGTGAGAGCATGGCGTGCCTTGGCTGGGGGCAAAAGAACCGATAAAAACCCGCACTGGCCCCCGTGTTGCTCACGGGCTAGACTGCAGGATCGTAAGGACACATATCATGAACGTTATCGACTCCATCGTCACCCAGGCCGCGGGTATTGCAGCGGTGCGCCGGGACATTCACGCCCACCCCGAGCTGTGCTTTGAAGAAGTACGCACCGCCGATGTGGTGGCGGGCAAGCTCACCGAATGGGGCATTCCCATCCACCGCGGGCTGGGCAAGACGGGTGTGGTGGGCATCGTGCATGGCCGCGACGGCGGTGCCTGCGGGCGTGCCATTGGCCTGCGCGCCGACATGGACGCCCTGCCCATGCAGGAGTTCAACACCTTTGAGCACGCCAGCAAACACCACGGCAAGATGCACGCCTGCGGCCACGATGGCCACACGGCCATGCTGCTGGCAGCGGCGCAGCACTTTGCCAAGCACCGCAACTTTGACGGCACGGTGTACCTCATCTTCCAGCCTGCGGAAGAGGGCGGCGGCGGTGCCCGCGTGATGATTGAAGACGGGCTGTTTGAAAAATTCCCCATGCAGGCCGTGTACGGCATGCACAACTGGCCGGGCATGCCCGCAGGCACCATGGCCGCCAGTGCGGGGCCGGTGATGGCATCGACCAGCGAATTCAAGATCACCGTGCGCGGCAAGGGCGGCCACGCTGCCATGCCCCACATGGGGGTGGACCCGGTGCCGATTGCCTGCCAGATGGTGCAGGCCTTCCAGACCATCATCAGCCGCAACAAGAAGCCGGTGGATGCGGGCGTGATCTCGGTCACCATGATCCACACCGGCGAGGCCACCAACGTGGTGCCCGACAGCTGCGAGTTGCAGGGCACCGTGCGCACCTTCTCTTTCGAGGTGCTCGACCTGATTGAAAAACGCATGCGCCAGGTGGCCGAGCACACCTGCGCCGCGCACGACGCGGTGTGCGACTTTGAATTTGTGCGCAACTACCCGCCCACCATCAACACCCCGGCCGAAGCGCAGTTTGCCCGCAAGGTCATGGCCAGCATCGTGGGCGAAGACCGGGCGCTGGACCAGGAGCCCAGCATGGGCGCGGAAGACTTTGCCTACATGCTGCAGGCCAAACCGGGCGCCTACCTGTTCATTGCCAACGGCGATGGCAGCCACCGCGAAATGGGCCACGGTGGCGGGCCTTGCACGCTGCACAACCCCAGCTACGACTTCAATGACGACCTGATCCCGCTGGGCGGCACGTTCTGGGTGCGGCTGGCCGAAGAATGGCTGGCGGCCCAGGCCAAGGCTGCCTGAGAGACCACCCCACCTGCCCTGCCGTTGACTGAAAGAACCGCTCCATGATTGGTATCCCCGAAGCCTTTTCGCCCACCTACGCGGTAGCCCGCCGGAAGTTTCTGGAGGCCGCCGCCGCAGGCGGGCTGGAGGTGGAGTCTCACACCCATCCGCTGGCTGGGCGTGACGGCGAGGTGCTGGCCATGGACGTGGCTTTGGACGGCCCCCGTGGCGCAGACAAGCTGCTGATGGTGAGCAGCGCCTGCCATGGGGTGGAGGGCTACTGCGGTAGCGGCGTGCAGGTGTTTGCGCTGCACGACACCGAGTGGCGAGCCAAGGCGCGCGATGCCGGCGTGGCGGTGCTCTACATCCATGCGCTCAACCCGTACGGCTTCTCGCACATTCGGCGTGCCACGCACGAAAACGTCGATCTCAACCGCAACTTCCACTCCTTCACCGGGCCTTTGCCGGACAACGCTGCCTACCGCGAGGTAGCTCCCCTGCTGCTGCCCGATGTGTGGCCGCCCAACGCCGCCAACGTGCAGGCCGTGCAAGCGTTTATCGCCGAGCGCGGCGAGTCTGCCTGGCAGGCCGCCATCACCCGCGGGCAGCACGAGTTTGCGCAGGGCTTGTTCTATGGCGGCACCGCACCTACCTGGAGCAACCAGACCCTGCGCCAGGTACTGCGCGAGCACGGTACCCGTGCGCAGCGCCTGGCCTGGATCGATCTGCACACCGGCCTGGGCCCGAGCGGCCTGGGCGAGCGCATCTACGCGGGCAAGGATGATGCCGCCGCCGTGCAGCGCGCCCGCCAGTGGTGGGGCGGCGGCGGTGCCACGCCCGTGACCTCCATCTACGACGGCTCATCCACCTCGGCCTTCCTCACCGGCCTGATGTGGACGGCCATCTACGACGAGTGCCCGCAGGCCGAATACACCGGCATTGCCATGGAATACGGTACCGTGCCTGTCACCGATGTCATCCAGGCCCTGCGCGCCGAGCACTGGCTCAACATCCACCCCGAAGCCCCGGCTGCGCTGGCCGCACAGATCAAGGCCCAGATGCTGGCGGCCTTCTACACCGACACCGATGCGTGGAAGGGCCAGATCATCAGCCAGGCGCGGCAGTCGCTGTTCCAGGCGGTGGATGGTTTGACGGGTTGTTGATAAAAAAGCCCTGCAGCGCTTATCTGGCAAGCGCAATGCGCTATCAAAATATGAGCATTTTGGTGAAGGCCCATGCGTTACTGGCGCAGCCGGGGAGTGTCGTGTGGACGTCGCTCGCCGGCCGCCGCACTGGGCAGTGGCGGGCAGAGGCTCTAAGATGGCGCGGTTCATTTTTTGCGCTTTTTTGCATCCTTTTCCCATCCGATACGGAGACAACTGCATGTCCGACCTGAACGCCGCTTTTGAAGCCGCCGTCGCCAATTCCAAGAACCTGTCCGAGCGCCCCGATAACGCGACCCTGCTCAAGATCTACGCCCTCTACAAGCAAGCCACCGTGGGCGACAACACCGAGAAGAAGCCCAGCTTCTCCGACATGGTGGGCCGCGCCAAGTGGGACGCCTGGGAAAAGCTCAAGGGCACCGCAGCCGATGCCGCCAAGCAGCAGTACATCGACCTGATTACCGAGCTGAGCTGATCGCAGTTTTCAAGGCGCCACCTTCCGTGGTGCCTTGCCCTCCAGCGGCCTGCGGGCCGCTTTGTTTTTGGGGCCGGCGTTTACCCGCCAGGCTGGTGCGGCGAAGCCCGATCCAGTGCCCACCACGCGGGCAGTAGGGCCCGCACTGCGGCGCGGCGGTAGCGGTCGTCGATCAGGAACACCACGCCCTGGTCCTGCTCGGTGCGAATCACCCGGCCCGCCGCCTGCACCACCTTGCGCAGACCCGGAAATAGGTAGGTGTAGTCATACCCCTTGCCCGCGCCAAAGTGCCGGTCCATTGCGCGGCGCATTTCTTCGTTCACCGGGTTGACCTGCGGCAGCCCCAGCGTGGCGATGAAGGCGCCAATGAGCCGGTGGCCGGGCAAGTCCACCCCTTCTGAGAACGCCCCGCCCAGCACGGCAAAGCCAATGCCCTGGCCGCCTTCCTGAAAGCGGTCCAGAAACGCCTGGCGTGCCGCGTCGTCCATGCCCGCGGTTTGCTGCCACTGGGGCACCTCGGGGTGGGCCTGCTGCAGCTGCGCCGCAATGCGCTGCAGGTAGTCAAAGCTGCTGGCAAAGCACAGGTAGTTGCCTGGCAGGCGCGCAAACTGCTCGGCCATCAGGTGGGCGATGGGCACCAGCGACTGCGCCCGGTCGGCAAAGCGGGTGGACAGGTGCCCCACCGTGTGCACCGCCAGCTGCCCGCTGTGAAAGGGCGACTCCACATCCACCCAGCCCGTCTCGGGCGGCAGGCCCAGCAGGTCGCGGTAGAACGCGGGCGGTGTGAGCGTGCCGGAGAACAGCACGCTGCTGTGCGCCGCCGAGTGGCGGGCCGCCAGGTGCGGGGCGGGCACCACGTTGCGAATGCACAGCGTGCTGGAGCGACCCCGGCGCCCGTAGCGCGGCGGGTCCAGCGTCACGTCCAGCAGCGCGTGGCTGCCAAACTGCTCAGCCATGGCGGCAAAGTGCAGCGCGTCCAGGTACAGCGCCAGCACCGGGTCGCCGGGCATCAGGGGCACATCGGTCTGCGCCTCGGCCACAGCGCCAATGGCGCGCTGCAGTGCTTGCACAAAGGCTTCGGGCAGGGCCGGGTGGGCGCAGTACGCGTCCACCTGATCGCGGTGGATGGCGTTCCACTGCCGTTGCAGGGCGTCCAGCGCCTTGCGCACGGGGCCGGTGGCGGCCGCGCGAGCATCGGCCAGCGTGCCCTGGTGCAGCTCGGCGGTGTACATGCGGCGGGCGCGGTCGGGCAGGTTGTGGGCCTCGTCCACCAGCACGCCCACCTTCCAGCCATGCGCCACCGTCAGTGCATACAGCATGGCGGCGCTGTCGTAGAAGTAGTGGTAATCGGCCACCGCCACATCGCACCAGTGCGCCATCTCCTGCGCCAGGTAATAGGGGCAGATGCCGTGCGCAAGCGCCGTGGTGCGCACGGCGGGGCCATCCCACAGGCTGGTGTGCTGCGCCAGGGCCTGGCGCGCGGCAGGCAGCCGGTCGTAAAAGCCCTGTGCCAGCGGGCAGGATTCACCGTGGCAGGCCTTGTCGGGGTGCTCGCAGACCTTGTCGCGTGCCAGCACGTCCAGCACGCGCAGGGGCGGGATGGGGGAGGATGTGCGCAGTTGCTCGTGCACACGGGCCAGGGCATCGAGGGCCAGCGCATGGCCGGTGCCCTTCGCGGTCAGGAAGAACAGTTTGTCCAGCCCCTTGCGCGCGCTGGCCTGCAGCAGCGGGAACAGCGTGCCCAGCGTCTTGCCGATGCCCGTGGGGGCCTGCGCCAGCAGGCAGCGGCCGCCGTCTTCGTTGCCATCCTTGTCGTCCCGGTGGCCAGGCCCCACGTTGCGGTACACGGCCACGGCCAGCTCGCGCTGCCCGGCGCGAAAGCTGCCGTGCGGAAAGGTCAGCGCCGCCAGCGCTGCATCGCGGGCTTGGCGGTGCTGCTGCTCGCTGTGGGCCCAGGCCAGGTAGCGCGCGCACAGCGCCTCAAAGTGCGCCTGTAGATCGGCGGCGGTGTGGGTTTCGACCAGCTCGGTCTCTTGCCCCGTGCCGGTTTGCACGTAGACCAGCGCCACCTGCAGGCGCGTGAGCCCCCGGGCCTGGCACAGCAGGTGGCCGTACACGCGGGCCTGGGCCCAGTGCAGGGCGCGCTGGTGGGGGCGCACCCCGTCGAGCTGGCCCCGGTAGGTCTTGATCTCTTCGAGCTGCTGGCGGTTAGCGTCAAAGCCATCGGCCCGCCCGCGCACCGTGAGCTGCTGGAACAGCCCGCTCAGCGCCACCTCGGCCTCGTAGCCATCGCCCCGGCGGCCTTGCACCAGGCGGTGGCTTTCCATGCCCTCCAGCGCGCTGGGGGCGGGGGTGAAGCGCAGGTCCAGGTCGCCCGTGCGGGCCGTGAAGGCGCAAAGGGCACGCACCGACACTGTCAGCGGAGCCGAGGTTGGAAGGGGTGTGGTCATGCGGCCGCCGTGCCCATGAGGGGCTCCATGCCAGGCGCATCCTGCCAGCGCACATGGCACACGCTGGCGGGCAGGCCATGGGCGTGGCAATACTGCAGCCAGCGGATCTGGTTGTCTTGCAGCTTGTCGCCCGGGCCTTTGACTTCGACCAGTTCGTAGCGCTGTTCGACCGGACGTGTGGGCCAGAACCGCACCAGGTCCGGCAGGCCGCTGCGGTGGGCCACCGGGGCTTGCAGCAGGCGCTCAAAAAACAGTCGCAGGTGCGCGGCGGGAATGCAGTGCAGGGCCAGCTCCAGCAGTGGCTCGCTCAGCGCCCCCCAGAACACATGGGGAGACTGCCGTCCTTGCTTGGTGGCAAACCGCTCCCGGATGAGAGCGCGGTAGCGGCCATCGTTCAGCGCGAGCAGGCATTCGGCAAAGAGGGCTGCGCGGCGCTCCACAAAGTCGGGCGCATTCAGGTCGGCGGGCGCACCCTGGAAGGGGTGGAAGAACGCCCCCGGCAGTGGCGCGAACACGGCGGGCCAGCACAGCAGACCAAACAGGCTGTTGATGAGCGCATTCTCGGTGTAGAACACGGGCGCTTCTTCGGTGTGCCAGTGTTGGCGCAGCGCCCATTCCACCGAGGTAGTGGCGCCTGGGTGGGGCAGGGTGAGCGTCTGGGTGGCCTGCTGTGCAACCGCTTGGCGGGCAGGCTTTTTGGGGCGCGCCACGGCGCCCGCCTGTACCCCGGCAGCGCGCTGCAGGCGCGGCAGCATGCGTGCCAGGCGCTGGCTTTCCTCATCGCTTTCGGGCGCGGCCAGCGCCAGCAGGGCCAGTGCCAGCGCGTCGGCATGGCGGCCCATGCGCTCGTGCACGCGGATGCGCCGGTGCCGTGCGCCGGGGTGCTGGCTGTGGGCATAGGCCTGCTCGGCCAGTGGCCAGTCGGCCGCTTTTTCGCAGGCCTCACCCAGGCGCATCAGCAGTTTGGCGCGGCGGCGTTCCAGCCAGGGGTTGGGGCTGGTGGCTTGCACTGCGGCGGCCAGCAGGGGCGGGCGTTCTGCGCCATCGTCCAGCGCCTGGCGCAGGGCGTGCAGCGCAAGGTAGTGATCCACATCGGCGCGGCATTGAAACGCCCTCGATTGCGCATCAAACGGCACCACTTCGTACTGGAACAGCCCCAGGTCGGCCAGTACGAATTCCGACCAACTTTGGTGCAGGTTGCCAAAGAACATGAGCCGCAGCCGGGTGCACAGCTCCGTCACCTCTTGTGCCACGCGCCACACGGCCTCGGTGCTGGTGGGGTGCCATTGGCGATAGGGTTGGGCGGTGGTGTGGTGCGGTTGCAGGGCTTGCAGCAGCGCGGCCTTGGTTTGCGATTTGGCGGTGGCTTGGTGCGTGCAGGTGGCGGCAAACAACGTCGCCACCTCGCGATGCGTGTGTACCGCAAACAGCTCGGCCAGCGTCATCGGGGCCGTGGCATCGAGCCAGCCCAGGGCCAGCAGCGGCGCGGCGGCGGTGTGGATGTCGCCAATCTCTTCGTACGCCAGCTTGCCCGCGCGAAACCACGGGCCGCGCCGCATCACCAGCCGCACCAGCAACGCCTGCGCGGGCTCGGGCAGTTGCGCAAAGCGGGCGAAGAAGTCCTGCTCCGGCGCGCCCAGCACATCGGCATAGCGGGTGCGCAGCCAGTCGAGCGCACGCACAAAGTTGTGCAGGTAGTACAGGCGGTGCGGGGGCAGGGCGGTGGTGCCCAAAAGGCGGTCTCCGTCGGGGCTTGGCTGGGTCAGGCGGCGGGCTGCCAGCCCTTGGGCAGACCGGCCAGGGGGGTCATGCCGTACAGGGGCTCGTCAGGCAGGCCTGCTTGCAGTGCTTCGCGTGCGGCCATCAGCAGGTTGTAGTCCACGCCGGTGGCGATGCCCATGGCTTCGAACATGAAAACCAGGTCTTCGGTGACGACGTTGCCTGAGGCTCCGGGCGCGTAGGGGCAGCCGCCCAGCCCGCCTTGCGAGGCGTCGAACGTGCGCACACCCACGTCGTAGGCGGCCAGGCAGTTGGCCAGGCCCAGGCCGCGTGTGTTGTGCATGTGGGCCGCGCCCGCCTTGGGGCCCAGTTCGGCACGCAGGCGGGTGAACAGGCGGCGCACCTGGGCCGGGTTGGCCATGCCGGTAGTGTCAGACAGGCCCACCTCGTCCACACCCGCTTCGGCGCATTGCACGGCCAGGCGGATTACGTCGTCCTCGGGCACCGCGCCTTGCAGCGTGCAGCCAAAGGCGGTCGACAGACCCACTTCAATCAGCGCCTGCGGTGCGGTGTCGGCGCGCAGTTGCACCACGGCCTGCAGCTCCTGCACCATGGCGGCGGGTGTTTTGCGCACATTCGCCAGCGAATGCGCCTCGCTGGCCGACACCGGCAGCGTCACCTTGTGCGCCCCGGCCTGCAGGGCGGCCTCGGCCCCACGCAGGTTGGGCGCCAGCGCCATCACGGTGATGTGCGGGTGCCGGGCCACGGCGTGGCGCACCACCTCGGCCACATCGGCCATTTGCGGCAGCAGTTTGGCGGGCACGAAAGAGCCGACCTCGATCTCGCGCAAGCCAGCGGCCACCAGCGCATCGACCCAGCGCAGCTTGTGCGCGGTGGGCATGGTGGTGGCGATGGACTGCAGCCCGTCGCGCGGGCCGACTTCGCTGATGAGGACGCTGGGGGCCATGCTGGGCACGTCAGGCCACCGAAGTGGTGCTGGGCGTGCCCAGCAGCTCGTCGAGCTGGCCGCTGATTTCTGTTTCGATGCGATCCTTGAAGGCACTGAACAGGAAGCCGAGCTTGGCCGTCATGTCGAATTGCTGTGCGTCCACCAGCAGGGTGCCGGTGACGCCTGAACGGGTGAAGCGCAGGGTGTCCTGCGTGTCGCCTTCTTCGTAGGTGCATTCCATGTCGAATTTTTCCTCGGCCTTGCGGGCCCAGGCACGCGCCACTTCGCGGGCGCGGGGCAGGCCCAGGTGGTGGTCGCGTTGGATGTGAAGGTCAGACACCGGGTTTCTCCTTGGATGGGGTCAGAGACTGAGAGGTTTTTGCCAGTGCCCGCAGCGCGGCGTGGCGCTCGGGCTGGGGCAGTTGGGTGAGTTGTCGCACGGCATCATAAAACCGGGGCCAGTCGCGGCCCTCGCGTTCGAACAGGGCTTCAAACGCGGGCACCAGTTCGTCGTACGCCGCCTGGGCTGCAAAGCTGGCATTGTTGGCCTTGGCCACCCAGCGGTCGTAGCCCGCCAGCTGGGTGTGGGGCGTATTGCCGGGCATGGCCGCCAGCCACTGCGTGCGAAGCTGGTCATAGCTGGCCCGAAAACGCTGCATTGCTTCTGATTTGATAGCTGCTAGCGCTTGTGTATCAAGCGCTGCGGCCTGATTTTGTTCATAAATGGCTTGCAACTCGGCGCGGGTGGCGCGGGTCAGGGCGCGCCACTGGGCGCGGCGCTGCTCGCTGGCGGCCAGGGCGGCGCGGGCCTCGGGGGTGCTGTGCTCGGCCATCCAGCGGGCGCTGCCCAGGCGCTCTACCGCCGTGGCAAACGATTCGTTGAACACCGTATCGCCCTGGGCGTACACCACCTGGTGCGCCAGCTCGTGGAACAGCAGGCGCACAAAGTCGCCCTCGGGCCAGCCCACAAAGGTGCTCAGCAGCGGGTCGCCCCCGGCCCAGTTCATGTAGCCCAGCGTGGAGTAGGCGGGCACGCCGTACACATCCACCTCCAGCCCCTGGGCGGCCAGCCGGTCGGCCTCGGCCTGCGCATCGGCTTGGGCAAAGTAGCCCCGGTAGCCAATGCAGCCCGTCACCGGAAAGCACCAGGTGTGCAGCTTGAGGGCATCGGGCGGTGCGGCCACCACGTTCCAAACGGCGGCGGGGCGCTTGAGGTCGGCATAGCGGCGGTAGCTGGCGTTGTCGGGCAGGTGCAGCTCGGCCACCGCAAAGGCGCGGGCGCGCTGGGCCAGCTGCAGGCGCGTGCGCAGGGCGGGTGGGGTGCCCGGCTGGGCGATCCATTCGTCCAGCGGCCGGGCGGCTTGAATGAGCTGTGCGTGGCCGTGAGCCGACTGCCAGTAGTAGCCCAGGGCATCGCGCGTTTGTGCGCAGCCCAGCAGCAGGGCTGGCAGCACCAGCGCGCAGGCCAGTGCGATACAGCGGGAACGGGAAAAGCGAAAACGCGGGCGCATGGTGTCAGAACAGGTGCTAAGGGTACGACATGGCGCGTCCTGGTGGGTGGGCGGGGTTGTCAGCAGCGTGGCGCGGCCCCTTCCTAGAATGGCCGCATGCACGAAGCCCTTTCACCCGACAGCGCGGCCCCCTTGCCCCAGGGCCTTTTTGCGGATGACGCCGCCTGCCCGCGCTGCGCCTGGTGCAAGGCCAGCCCGCTGTACCGCCACTACCACGACCACGAGTGGGGCTTCCCGGTGGCGGACGAGCGGCGTCTGTTTGAAAAAATCTGCCTGGAAGGCTTTCAGTCAGGCCTGAGCTGGCTGACCATCCTGAACAAGCGTGAGGGCTTTCGCGCCGCGTTCGCCCAGTTCGACGCCGAGCAGGTGGCCGCCTTCGATCAGGTCGATGTGGAGCGGCTGGTGCAGGACGCCGCCATCGTGCGCCACCGGGGCAAGATCGAGTCCACCATCCACAACGCCCGCCGCGTGCTGGCGCTGCGCCGCGAGTTCGGTTCCATGGCCCGCTACGTGTGGCAGTACGAGCCCGGCCCTGCCGACCGGCCTGCGGTGCTGACGCTCGAAGCCGCGCGCACGCTCACGTCCACCGCGGCGTCGGTGGCCTTGTCCAAAGACCTGAAAAAGCGCGGCTGGAGCTTTGTAGGCCCCACCACGGTGTATGCCTTCATGCAGGCCATGGGCCTGGTCAATGACCATCTGGAAGGCTGCCACGCCCGAGCCAAGGCGTTGCAGGCGCGCGCCGCCTTTGTCGTGCCGCGCGGTTGATCAGGCCCGCTGACCCTGTGCGTTGACCACCACCTCACCATCTTCCTTGGTGAACGCGCCTTGTTGCGGGGCGGGCAGGATGTCCAGCACCAGCTCGGAAGGGCGGCACAGCCGCGTGCCCAGTGGGGTGACGACGATGGGCCGGTTGATGAGGATGGGGTGCGCCAGCATGGCGTCGATCAGCTGCGCATCGGTCACGCCCGGCGCGCCCAGCTGCAGTTCGGTGAACAGGGCTTCCTTGGTGCGCACGGCGTCGATGACGGGTTGGCCCGTGGCGGCGATCAGCGCCTGCAGCGTGGCGCGATCAGGGGGAGTCTTGAGGTATTCGATGACCAGGGGCTCCGCGCCGCTGTTGCGGATCATGGCCAGGGTGTTGCGCGAGGTGCCGCACTTGGGGTTGTGATAAATCGTGATGTCAGACATGGTGTTGGAGCTGGTACTGATGGGCAGGCCGGGGCAGAAGTGTGCCACTGGTGCCTGCTGCCAGATGGCCGCCCATTGCTGATTGTCCTGCGGCATTCAGCGCAGCGGCGTCGCGCGCCGTCAGAGGCCCGAGCCCTGGGCCAAGCGCGTGCTCAGGAACCCAGCTCCAGGTGGTCGAGCAGCACGAAGTCTGCGCCAGGCGCGGGTTCGGCGAACAAGGCCAGCTGGTTGAACTGGAGTGTGGGCAGGTCCGAGAAGAACTGCTGCGCTGCGTCCAGCACCAGGGCCTGTGTGTTGTCATCGACCAGCGACAACGGCCCCGTGAGCGGCATGTGAAAGCGGAACTCCTCTGCTGCGCGGCGCTGGGCCAGCTCATCGCCAGACGGGCGTGCCGCGAGCGGTTGCAGTTGCGTGACGCAAGCGGCCGCTGCCGCGTTGAGGGCTGCGTTGGCTGGGTGCGATGGCATGGGCACCAGCGCCAGGAAGTCGTCGATGCGCTGCACCTGCATGGGGGGCATGGTGAAAGGCGTCAGGCTGCGCGCTACCTGCTGCACGGCGTGGTGCAGCGTGAGCCAGTCGGTGCCCGGTGCCAGGGCGAAGGGTGCCTTCAGCGTGGCATGCCAGCCATGGCGTCGCGGCGCTGCCGTCAGGCGCTGCAGGTCGGCAGGGGCCACGCCGTGGATGTTCAGTTGCGGCAGGGGCCGCAGTTGTGCCGCACAGCGCCCGAGCCAATGGCTGCCGGCCAGCCAGCCCAGGGTGCCGGGGCTGGGGGCGAAGTACACCGCGTAACGGTGGGCGGTGGTGGCTGCCCGTGGGGTGGTGGATTCAGTGTTCATGGGTGTCCGTGGTGGGTGCCGTGCAACAGCCCGCCTTTCAGGTTCAGAAGCGATGCGGCTTTGCAAGGGGCTGCGCGCCCTCACGCGCTTCAGTCGGCCTTGGCGGCATTCACCCAGGACAGGTCCAGCGGCCGGTCTTCAAATTCGGTGTTGAGCACCACGGTGCTGGTGGTGCGGGCCACACCGGCAATGGCCTTGATTTCGTAGATCACGTCTTCCAGCGCCCGCGCGTGTGTGGTGCGGATCTTGGCCAGGAAGTCGTATTCCCCCGCCACGCTGTGCAGCTCTTCCACCTGCGGCATGGCCCGCAGCCGGGGCGCCACGTCGCGGCAGTGGATGCCGCCGTCGTTCCGGATGGCCACAAACGCCGTGAAGTTCAAACCCACGCGCTCCGGGTCCACGCTGATCGAGAAGCGGCGAATCACGCCCTTGTCCAGCATCTTCTTCACCCGCTCGTGCACCGCTGCGGTGGACAGGCCCACCTCGGCCCCCACATCGGCGTATGAACGTCGGCCATCAGCCCCCAGGGCCGAAATAATTCTGGCGTCGATGTCATCTGTCTGAATATTTGCTTGCATTGGCGCCTGTTTTTGGTAAAAATTCCGAAAACCTCAAGGTTTCCATAAATTATTCGGTAAGGTGAAGAATATGCCGGCAAATTTCAATGTGCAAGCGCGTTCCCGTGGCTCCTGGGCGGTTGCCACGGCCCTGCTGCTGGTTTACGTGGTGTGGGGCACCACGTATTTCGCCACCAGCATCGCCCTGCAGACCATGCCCCCGTTGCTGATGAACGCGGTGCGCTTTCTGTGCGCGGGCGTTGTCATGTTGCTCATTGCCTTGGCGCAGGGCCACGCACTGCCCACGGCGCAGCAGTGGCGCAACTCGGCGCTGGTGGGCGGGCTGATGGTGTTTTTGGCGATGAACTTCATCGGCTTTGCGCAGAAGCTGGGCATTGGCTCGGGCTTGATGGCCACCGTGGTCACCACCATGCCCATGTGGCTAGCGCTGTGGACGCGCTGGGGTGGCGAGCGTGTGCCCCTGACGAGCTGGATCGGCCTGGGCCTGGGCGTGGTGGGCGCGCTGTTGCTGGCGATGGAGGGTGACTTCTCTGCCACCTGGGTGGGCGCATTGCTGGCTTTTGCCGCGCCCCTGTGCTGGAGCCTGGGCTCCTACGCCTCACGCAAGCTCTCCCTGCCCGCACCGGCCATGGCGGCGGCGGCCCAGTGGTTTGTGGGTGGGGCGATGGGGCTGGTGGTGGCGCTGTGCGTGGAGCCTGTGCCCGCGCTGTCGCAGATCAGCGCCAAGTCGTGGGCTGCCTGGCTCTACCTGCTGGTGTTTGGCACCATGGTGGCCCTCAATGCCTACCTGTGGCTGCTGCAAAACACCACGGCCGCGCTGGCGGGCAGCTATTCGTTTGTGAACCCGGCCGTGGCCCTGTTGGTGGGCGTGGCGCTGGGGGGCGAGCTGCTCACCGGCTGGGTGTTTGCGGCCTTGCCGCTGATTGCTGGCGCGCTGGGCTGCATCCTCTACGGGCCCATGGTGCTGGGCTGGTGGCAGCGCCGCGTGCTGCCCCGCCTGCGGGCTGCCTGGGCGCCCACGGGCTGCCAGGAGCAGGGTTGATGCTATTGAAAATATAGCTGCTAGCGCTTGATGGATAAGCCCTAGGGATCCTCTGCACGAATTGAGCGGAAAGTGTGCGCTGCGGATCGGGATGGGCTGCAAGGCGCAAAGCGCAGCAATAGCCGCAGCTATTGCGAGCATTTGCAACGCCGCAGACCGCTCGAGTCCGCAGATGCACACGGCGCGGTGATTCGTGCAGAGGCTCCCTGAAGGCGCTTTTGAATCAAAATTGAATCAGAGTGTATTTGTCTGGCTCCTAGGGCGTTGATCGGTATACGCTGACACGCTCCCGCGCAGAGGCGGTTAAGCTAATGCTTCGGTTGCCTCACCGAGCAACCCGCCATTCGGAGTTCTGCGCCATGTTGTACAAATTCAAATCCCGCGCTGCGGCGGACCTCATCCTGCTGGAGCCGCAAGGCCGGCAAATCCTGGAAATCATCGGCAAGACGCCGGGGCCCACCGGCATCGTGACAGCGGCGCAAATCCCCGCCGCCCTGGCCGCGCTGGAGGCCGCCGTGGCCCGTGACGAAGCCCGCCTGCGCGCTGCCCAGGTGGCCGCTCAGCAAGAGCCGGGTTCTGCCGATGCGAACCCGGCTGAAGACGAGCCCAACGACACCATCCACCTGCGCCAGCGCGCCACGCCTTTCATCGACCTGCTGCGCCGCAGCCAGCAAGAGGGCTGTGACGTGGTGTGGGGGGTGTAGCGGCTGACGCGCCCTGACGCAGAGGGCGGCGTCAGCGCCCAATATCAATCGACCTTTGCGCCGGAGGCTTTCACCACCCCGGCCCATTTCTGGTGTTCGTTGTCGATGTGCCGCGCAAACTCGGCCGGTGTGTTGCCGCCAGGAATGGCGCCCTGGGCCATCAGCCGCTCTTTCACAGCCGGGCTGGCCAGTGCCTTGGCCGTTTCTTGCTGAATGCGGTTGACGATGTCGGCAGGGGTGCCGGCCGGGGCGAGCAGGCCAAACCAGGAACTGGCTTCATAGCCCTTGAGGGCAGGGCCGCCAGCCTGTTCCACCGTGGGCACATCGGGCAATGCGGTAGAGCGCTGGCTGCTGGTCACGGCCAGGGCCACCAGCTTGCCCGCTTTGATTTGCGCCATGGACGAGGGCAGGTTGTCAAACATCACATCGGCATTGCCCGCCACCATGTCCATCAGCGCCGGGCTCGACCCGCGGTAGGGCAGGTGCAGCATGTAAGTGCCAGTCATGCTCTTGAACAGCTCGCCCGCCAGGTGGATGGAGGTGCCGTTGCCGCTGGAGGCCATGTTCAGCTTGCCAGGGTTGGCCTTGGCCGCCTTGATGAAATCCTGCACGTTGGTCACGCCCAGGGCCTTGGCCTTGTCGGGGTTCATCACCATCACGTTGGGCACAGCGGCTACCAGGGTGATGGGGGCGAAGTCCTTGATCGGGTCGTAAGGCAGCTTGGCGTACAGCGCGCGGTTGATGCCGTGCGTGCCCACGGTGCCCATGAGCAGCGTGTAGCCGTCGGCGGGCGACTTGGCCACCACTTCAGCCCCCACGTTGCCGCCCGCGCCCGCGCGGTTGTCCACGATGAACTGCTGCCCAAAAGCGCGGCTCAGCTCGGGCGCCATGGCGCGCGCCAGGATGTCAGTGGTGCCGCCGGGTGCAAACGGCACCACGATGCGCACCGGCTTGGTCGGCCAGCCCGCAGTGCTGGGCGCGGCTTGCGCGTGCGCGTTGCCCGGTGCCAGCAGGGCGGCAGCCGCAGCCAGCGCCATGGCGCCCATGGCCGTGACGGTGAGGCCCAGCGCCAGGGCCTTGCGGCGGCTGCGTGCCTGGCTGCGGGCCAGGATTTGTGCGCGGGAGCTGGCGGGGGTGCGGAAGTGGTGCTGCAATGTCATGGGGCCATTCCTTCTCGAATCGGGGGCGTTGCTTGTGCGCTACCTTGCGCCCTCAGTTCTACGCGCGCGGGTGCTGCAAGGGCAGATGGATTACCCGAACACGCGGCCGCCAACCCATGAAAAAAGCCACCGGGCCGGGAGGCGCGGTGGCTGGTGTGGCTCGGGCAACTCCTGCCCAAGACAGGGCTTAGTCGGCGTAGGTGCCGGCGGCCTTGATCACAGCGCCCCACTTGTCGATTTCAGACTGCACAAACTTCTTGTGCTCGGCAGGCTCGATGCGTTTGTCGGTGGCGACCACGGCACCCAGGCCTTCCTGCTTCTTGATGAACTCAGGGTCCTTCAGCGCGGCCTTGATGGCATCGTTCAGCTTCTTGAGCACGTCAGCCGGTGTGCCCTTGGGGGCGTACACGCCGTGCCAGATGGTCACATTGAAGTCCTTCAAGCCCGACTCGGCCAGTGTGGGCAGGTCTTTGAGCGCAGGCGTGGTGAGGCGCTTGGTGGTGGTCACGGCGTAGGCCTTGACCTTCTTGCCTTCGATCTGGCTGGTGGTGTTGGTGGTCTGGTCGCACAGCAGGTCGATCTGGCCGCCGATCAGGTCAGTAATGGCGGGGGCGGTGCCCTTGTAGGGCACGGGGGTCATGTCCACCTGCAGCGCGCTTTGGAACATCAGGCCGCACAGGTGCGAGGCAGAGCCCTGGCCGGCGTTGCCCAAGTTGATCTTGCCCTTGTTCTGGTTGATCCAGGTGGACAGTTCCTTGTAGTTGTTGGCCGCCATGCTGGGCTTGGCGATCAGCGTCATGGGGACATCGTTGATGATGCCCAGGTATTCAAAGTCGTTCACCACGTTGAAGGCCAGCTTGCGGTACATCGTGGGCATGGTGGACATGCTGATGTGGTTGAGCAGCAAGGTGTAGCCATCGGGCGTGGCGCGTGCAGCCTTGGCGGTGCCGATGGTGCTGCCTGCACCTGCCGCGTTGTCCACCACCACGCTCACACCCAGGGGCTTGCGCAGGGCTTCGGCCAGGTCACGGGCCACGCGGTCTGTGGGGCCACCCGCTGCATAGGGCACGACCAGGGTCACCGTCTTGTCTTTGGACGGGAACTCTTGCGCTTGCGCACCAAAGGCTGTGATAACGGCAGTGGCGGCCAGCGAGAGTTTCAGCAATGTTTTCATGGATGCTCCTTTGATTGACGGCGCGATGATAACGAGGGCGTTTTTTCTGGGTAATGCGGGTTGTACGTAGCCGCCACGCTGTAGTGTCTTTAACGAAAAATAGCTGCGGCGCTTGTGTATCAAGCGCTGGCAGCTATGTATTTGGTAGCGTGTGCACGGGTTATCCCTGACGCAGGCGGGCGTCTGCAGCCCGCCGGGCATCGCTTCAGGTGCCCGGCATTTGTGGCAAATCAACAGCGCTGGCGGGGTATGCGCTGCCGCACCACGCGCAGTCAGCGGTAGCTGCGAGCGTCTTCAATCACCTTGCCATCGTTGGGCAGGGTGCCGGGCGGCACCATTTCCACATCGCCGCGCAGCTTGGTCACTTCGCGAATGGCGTCGCCCAACTGGTGGGCCAGGCCCTCGGCCGTTTCGGTGGTTTCCACCCGCAGCACCATCTGGTCGTTGGCCATTTCACCGCTGACCACCAGCCGCGCGCGCTGTACCTGCGGAAAGCGCTTGGCGATGGCGGCCACCTGACCGGGGTGCACAAACATGCCGCGCACCTTGGTGGTCTGGTCGGCCCGGCCCATCCAGCCCTTGATGCGGGTGTTGGTGCGGCCCGTGGGACACTGGCCGGGTAGCACGGCAGACAGGTCGCCAGTGCCAAAGCGGACGAGCGGGTAGTCGGGGTTGAGCGTGGTGATGACCAGCTCGCCCACCTCGCCCTCGGGCACCGGGTCACCCGTGCCGGGGCGCACGATTTCGACGATGACGCCTTCATCCAGCACCAGGCCTTCGCGGGCCGAGGTTTCATAGGCAATCAGGCCCAGGTCGGCCGTGGCATAGCACTGGTAGCCCGCAATGCCCTGCTGCGCAAACCAGTCACGCAGGCTGGGCGGAAACGCCTCGCCAGAGACCAGGGCCTTGGTCACGCTGGGCAGGGGCACGCCCAGTTCTGCGGCCTTCTCGATGATGATCTTGAGGAAGCTGGGCGTGCCGATGTAGCCCGCCGGTTTCAGCTCGGCCATGGCGTGCACTTGCTGTTCCGTCTGGCCCGTGCCGCCGGGGAACACGGTGCAGCCCAGCGCGTGGGCGCCGGTTTCCATCATCGAGCCCGCAGGCACAAAGTGGTAGCTGAAGCTGTTGTGGATCAGCTCGCCGCGCCGAAAGCCCGCCGCGTAAATGGCCCGCGCCATGCGCCAATAGTCGGGCCGCGTGCCCTCGGGTTCGTAGATGGTGCCGGGGCTGGCAAACACACGCGCCATGCCCGGCCCAAAGTTCAGCGCGCTGAAGCCGCCAAACACATTGGTGGCGCGGCCGGCCTGCTGGCGCTCCAGCAGCTCGTACTTGCGCGTCACGGGCAGCTTGGCCAATGCCTCGCGGCTGGTAACTGCACCAGCATCCACCCCCGCCAGAATGCTGGCGAACGCGGGCGATGCCTTTTGGGCATGTGCGATCTGCTGCGGCAGCGCCGCCATCAAGGCCGCTTCGCGCTCGGCGGGGCTGCGCGTTTCCAGGGCGTCATAAAACGTGCTCATGCCTGGGTTTCCTTGTGAGGTGGTGGTTTTGAATGAAATCGGCCTCTAGCGCTTATCCATAAAGCGCAAGCAGCTATCAAATTAAGAGTAATTTCGTCCAGCGTCTGAAAAGGATGACTGCCCGGGGCGCCCGCGCTGCCGAAGGCCAGCGCACCCGTGGAACTGGCTTTGCCAGGCCACCGGGTGCGTCCCCCTGAGGGGGATGGCGCGCAGCGCCACAGGGGGCATGTCAGGCAAGCCAGCGCTTGCGCCGCTTGTAGCTCTTCACATCCTTGAAGCTCTTGCGCTCGCCGCCGCCCATGCCCAGGTAGAACTCTTTCACGTCCTCGTTGCTGGCCAGGTCGCTCGCGGCGCCGTCCATCACCACGCGGCCACTTTCCATGATGTAGCCGTAGTCCGCGTACTTGAGCGCCATGTTGGTGTTCTGCTCCGCCAGCAAGAAGGTGACCTTCTCCTTGGTGTTCAGGTCTTTGACGATGTTGAACACCTCTTCCACGATCTGCGGGGCCAGGCCCATCGAGGGCTCGTCCAGCAGCACCATGCTGGGGTTGGCCATCAGCGCGCGGCCAATGGCACACATCTGCTGCTCGCCGCCCGAGGTGTAGGCCGCCTGCGAGGTGCGGCGCGTTTTCAGGCGCGGGAAGTAGTTGTAGACCTTCTCCAAGTTGGCCTCGATCTCGCCCTTGCTGGTGCGGGTGTAAGAGCCTGTCATCAGGTTCTCTTCAATCGTCAGGTGGGCAAAGCAGTGACGGCCTTCCATCACCTGCACCACGCCGCGCTTGACCAGATCGGCGGGCGACAGGTTTTCAATCCGCTCGCCGCGCAGCTCGATGCTGCCCTTGGTCACCTCGCCGCGCTCGCCCTTGAGCAGGTTGGAGATGGCCCGCAGCGTGGTCGTCTTGCCCGCACCGTTGCCACCCAGAATGGCCACGATGCTGCCCTCAGCCACCTGCAACGAGACGCCCTTGAGCACCAGGATCACGTGGTTGTAGATGACCTCGATGCCGTTGACGTTGAGAACAATGTTTTTAGAGTCCATGGTGTTGCCTTCGCTGTGCCAATCGAAAAGATTGCGATGCAACCCTTTCGATTGGCGGCTGCCCAGAAAAGCAGCCGCTTCGTCACTGGCCCTTGATACGGTCGCGGCCCAAATACCAGGGCCACCGTGCAAGGGCCGCCCCGCCGCACCGGTGGCGTCCCCCTTCCCGAGTCGCGCTAGCGATTCGAGAGAAGGGGGAAGCGGCAAAGCCGCTCAGGGGGATGTACTTAGCTGTTGCAATCAGCAGGATCGCGTCGTGTCATCTTCTTGTCGGCCAGGTACTTGTCTGCACCGGCCTTGATCATGGGCTTCAGGATCTGCTCGTCAGCCTGGTACCAGTCAGACGAGAAGTTCCACTTCTTGCCGTCCCAGGTGTGCACGCGCGACCAGGTGGAGCCCATGTGGTCTGCGCAGCTGGTGGACAGCGGGCGCATCACATCGTTGAAACCCAGTGCGTCCAGCTTCTTCTGGTCCAGGGCCAGGTTCTCCATGCCCCAGCGCACTTGCTCACCGGTCATGACCTTGCCCTTGCCAAAACGCTCTTGCGCGCGGCGCACGGCTTCCACAGCCAGCATCTGGATGATCACGCCACGTGTGTACAGCACCGAGCCCACTTCGTCCTTGGGCCCCGTGCCCTGGCCCTTGTCGTGCACGTGTTTCAGGATGTCCTGGATCACCTTGGACTGCGTGCCGTAGCCGTTCAGAGCCAGCGCGTTGTAGCCCTTGGCGCCTTCGCCCACGTCACGCACATCGGGCTCGGCACCGGCCCACCACACGCCATACATCTTGTCGCGGGGGTATCCGGTGGCCTGGGCTTCCTTCAGGGCGGTGGAGTTCATCACGCCCCAGCCCCACAGCAGCACGTAGTCAGGGCGGCTTTGGCGCACTTGCAGCCAGGTGGCTTTCTGTTCCACGCCGGGTGCGGTCACGGGCAGCATCTGCAGCTCAAAGCCGTGCATCTTGGCGCGCTCTTGCAGCACCGGGATGGGTTCCTTGCCGAAGGGGCTGTCGTGGTAGACCAGCGCAATCTTCTTGCCCTTGAGCTTGTCCAGCCCGCCGTTGGCCTTGCCCAGATGCTGGATCAGGATGTCAGCGCCCGTCCAGTAGCTGCCCATGAAGGGGAAGTTCCACTTGAATGCCTGGCCGTCCTGCGCCACCGACAGGCCATAGCCCAGCGTCATCAGCGGGATCTTGTCCACGGGGGCCTTCTCGGTCAGCGCGAAGGTGATGCCGGTGGCCTGGGGGTCAAACAGCGTCACGCCGGGGCGGCTCTTGAGGCGTTCGTAGCATTCCACGCCGCGGTCGGTGGCATAGCCGGTTTCGCACTCTTCAAACGTCAGCTTCACGCCGTTGATGCCGCCATCGCGGGCGTTGATCATCTTCAGATAGTCCTGCTTGCCATTGGCCCATGGCACACCGTTCGGCGCGTAGGGCCCCGTGCGGTAGGACAGCAGCGGGAAGAACTGTTCCTTGGCCTGGGCCATGGCGCTGGTGGCCAGCGACGACGCGCCGGCGGCAACCACTGCGGCGGCGATCACGATTTTGGAAAGCTTCATGGATGTCTCCTTTGGATGAATAGGGTGAAGCAAGCACGGGAACAAACTTGGCTACGTTTCAGGGCGCCACCGTAAAAACTGGCGCTACCCAGGCCGGGGCAGCCGAGCAAGGGCCGCCCCGCAGCGAGGGCTGCGTCCTCCCTCCCGCGCGCAGCGCGAGAGAGGGGGAAGGCGCGAAGCGACTCAGGGGGTGTTTCATGTCAGTGCGGGAAGGGCCACAGGCGCAGCTTCTGCTTGGCGGTGGACCACAGCTTGGCCAGGCCGTGGGGCTCCACGATCAGGAACCAGACGATCAAGGCGCCGAAGATCATCAGCTCGGCATGGGACACGCCCGCTGTCGAAATCTCGATACCGAACAGGCCCAGGAAGGCAGGCAGAAACTGGTTGAGCACGATGGGCAGCACCACGATGAAGGCCGCGCCAAAGAACGCACCCATGATGGAGCCCAGCCCGCCGATGATCACCATGAACAGCAGGCGGAAGGACACTTCGACCGAGAAGGCCGCTGGCTCCCACGCACCCAGGTGCACAAAGGCCCACAGCGCGCCGGCCATGCCGACGATGAAGGAGCTGACGGCGAAGGCGCTGAGCTTGGCGTACATGGGGCGGATGCCAATCACGGCGGCGGCCACGTCCATGTCGCGGATAGCCATCCACTCGCGGCCAATCGCACCGCGCACCAGGTTCTTGGCCAGCAGGGCCACCACTACCAGAATAGCCAGGCAGAACACGTACTTGCTGGTGGCGCTGTCAATCGGCATGCCCAGCACTTGCAGGTTGGTCACCGACACCGAGCCCGAGTCGGAGTTGTTGGTGAACCACTTGATGCGCAGGAACATCCAGTCGCTGAAGAACTGCGCCGCCAGCGTGGCCACGGCCAGGTACAGGCCCTTCACACGCAGACTGGGCAGCCCGAACAGAATGCCGAAGAACGTGGCGCACAGCCCGCCCAGGATGAGTGCCGGAATCAGCGGCATGCCGGGGAAGCGCACAAAGAAGTTGTAAGCCCCATAGGCCCCCACGGCCATGAAGGCGCCTGAGCCCAGCGAGATCTGCCCGCAGTAGCCCACCAGGATGTTCACCCCCAGGGCGGCCAGCGCCATGATGACGAAGGGAATCAGGATGGCGCGGAAGATGTAGTCGCTGGCAAACGCAGGCACCACCAGGAAGGCCACCGCGAGGATGAGCCCAATGGCAATGCGGTCCTGCGCAATGGGGAAGATCTGCTGGTCAGCGCGGTAGCTGGTCTTGAACTGGCCGTTTTCGCGGTAGAGCATGGTGTGTCTCCTGTTGTTCTTGTGGTGGGTTAGGCGCGATCAATGATCTTTTGCACGGGGGCGCACCTGCGGTGCCACGCGGAGCCTGCGGCCCCGCTGACAACGCGCGGTGCGCGTTGTGCCTCCTTCGAAAAATTATTGGTCTCGTATTTCATACGCGATCAATAATTTTTTCTCCGAACAAGCCCTGAGGCCTGAAGAGAAGGAACACCAGCGCCAGCACATACGCAAACCAGATCTCGATGCCCCCGCCCACGAACGGACCCAGGTACACCTCCGACAGCTTCTCGCCCACACCGATGATCAGACCGCCGATGATGGCGCCGGGCACCGAAGTCAGGCCGCCCAGAATCACCACGGGCAGGGCGCGCAGGGCCACGGTGGTCAGCGAGAACTGCACCCCGAGCTTGCTGCCCCAGATCATCCCGGCCACCAGGGCCACCACACCGGCCACGCACCACACGATCACCCAGATGCGGTTGAGCGGAATGCCGATGGATTGCGCGGCCTGGTGGTCGTCGGCCACGGCGCGCAGCGCACGGCCGGTGGAAGTCTTCTGGAAGAACACCGACAGCAGGGCCACCAGACCCGCAGCAATGGCGGCGGCAATCACGTCTTCCTTGTTGATCAGGATGCCGCCCTGGAACACGGAGTCCAAGGCGAAGATGGGCTCCTTGGGCATGCCCACGTCGATCTTGTAGATGTCGCTGCCAAACAGTGTCTGGCCCAGGCCTTCGAGGAAGTAGGTAATGCCCAGTGTGGCCATCAGCAGCGTGGCACCTTCCTGGTTGACCAGGTGGCGCAACACCAGCTTTTCAATCAGCCAGGCCACCACGAACATGATGGCGCCTGCAATCACGAAGGCGGCCAGGTTGGCCACGATGGGGTTGTCGATGCCAGTCCACTTCGGAATCCACTCGGCAAAGCGGGCCATGGCCAGCGCTGCGAACAGCACCATGGCGCCCTGGGCAAAGTTGAACACGCCTGAGGCCTTGTAGATCAGCACAAAGCCCAGCGCGACCAGCGAATACAGCATGCCGGCCATCAGGCCGCCGATGAGGGTTTCAAGAAAGAATGCCATGTTGTTGTTCTCAGAGTCTGTTCAAAGTCTTTTCATGGAGTACGTTGCCCAGCAAAGGCAGTGGGTGCAAGGCGCACACCGCAAGCCGCACTGGTGTGCGGCGAGGATGGGCAACGCCGCAGACGCTGCCTTTGCGGGACAACCCGAAGGGCATGGCAACAAACGGCCACGCTCGTTGTTGCCCGCCTTGCCCAGGCCGCCAGCATGTGCCGCGGCGGGCGCCTAGATCGTGTCCGTTTGTTGTCATGCGTACCCCGTGAAAAGGCTTCGAACAGACTCTTAGTGCGATGTGCCCAGATAGGCACTGATCACGTCTTCGTTGTTGCGCACTTCGTCAGGGCTGCCGTCACCGATCTTCTTGCCGTAGTCCAGCACCACCACGCGGTCGCTGATGTCCATCACCACACCCATGTCGTGCTCGATCAGCACGATGGTGGTGCCGAACTCGTCGTTCACGTCCAGGATGAAGCGGCACATGTCCTGCTTCTCTTCCACGTTCATGCCGGCCATGGGCTCGTCGAGCAGCAGCACCTGCGGCTCCATGGCCAGGGCTCGGCCCAGGTCCACGCGCTTTTGCAGGCCGTAGGGCAGCTGGCCCACAGGGGTCTTGCGGAAGGCCTGGATTTCGAGGAAGTCGATGATGTGCTCGACGTATTCACGGTGGCGGATTTCCTCGCGTTCGGCAGGCCCGATGCGCAGCGCCTGCAGCAGCAGGTTGCTTTTGATCTTGAGGTTGCGGCCGGTCATGATGTTGTCGATCACGCTCATGCCCTTGAACAGCGCCAGGTTCTGGAAGGTGCGCCCGATGCCCATCTCGGCCACCTGGCGGCTGTTCATGTGGTCAAACGTCTTGCCCCGGAAGGTGATGGAGCCTTCGGAAGGCGTGTACACCCCGTTGATGCAGTTGAGCATGGAGCTCTTGCCGGCGCCGTTGGGGCCGATGATGGAGCGGATCTCGTGCTCTTTGACGTTGAAGGAGATGTCGGTCAGCGCCTTCACGCCACCGAACCGGAGGCTGATGTTCTTGACGTCGAGGATGACGTCGCCGATCTTTTTGGTGCTCATGGGTTGCTTCCTGGCGCGTTCAGGCGGCGCTCTTGACGGGCGGGAAAGTCTTGGTGTCCATCAGCTTGAGCGTGGCGCTCACGCTGCCGGTGCGGCCGTCTTCAAACTTCACCTGGGTCTCGATGTACTGCTCGGTGCGGCCTGCGTACAGGGCGTCTACCAGTGCAGCGTATTTCTCGGCAATGAAGCCACGGCGGACCTTGTTGGTGCGCGTGAGTTCGCCGTCGTCGGCGTCCAGTTCCTTGTGCAGCACCAGGAAACGGCTCACCTGGCTGCCAGCCAGCAGGGCGTCGTTGGCCAGGTCGGCATTCACCTTTTCAATGCAGTCGCGGATGAGCTCGTACACCTCGGGCTTCTGGGCCAGGTCGGTGTAGCCGGCGTAGGGCAGGTTGCGGCGCTCGGCCCAGTTGCCCACGGCATCGAAGTCGATGTTGACCATGACGCAGACCTTCTCGCGCTTGTCGCCCAGGGCCACCACTTCCTTGATGTGCGGGAAGAACTTGAGCTTGTTCTCCACGTACTTGGGCGCGAACATGGCGCCATCATTGGCGCCGCCCTGGATGCGGCCCACGTCCTTGACGCGGTCGATGATCTTGAGGTGGCCGTGTGCGTCCAGAAAACCGGCATCGCTGGTGTGGTACCAGCCGTCGGCCGTGAGCACTTCGGCCGTGGCGGCCGGGTTCTTGTAGTACTCCTTGAGCAGCCCGGCGGACTTCACCATGATTTCGCCGTTGTCGGCCACCTTGATCTGCACGCCCCGGATGGGCACGCCCACGGTGTCGGCGCGGGCCTGGTTGTCTGGCTGCAGGCACACAAACACGGCGGTTTCGGTGGAGCCGTACAGCTGCTTGAGGTTGATGCCGATGGAGCGGTAGAAGGTGAACAGGTCGGGGCCAATGGCCTCGCCCGCTGTGTAGGCCACCCGCACGCGGGAGAAGCCCAGGTTGTTGCGCAGCGGGCCGTACACCAGCAGGTTACCCAGTGCGTACTTGATCTTGTCGATAGTACTCACGGCTTCGCCGTCCATCAGGGCGGGGCCCACGCGTTTGGCCACACCCATGCAGGCCTCGAACATCTTGCGCTTCAAGGTGCCTGCGTCTTCCATGCGAATCATCACGCTGGTCAGCAGACCTTCAAAAATGCGCGGCGGCGCAAAGTAGTAGGTGGGGCCCACTTCCTTGAGGTCGATGGTGACGGTGCTGGCCGACTCGGGGCAGTTGACCACGTAGCCGCAGGCCAGCCACTGGGCGTAGCTGAAGATGTTCTGGCCAATCCAGGCGGGGGGCAGGTAGGCCAGCACTTCTTCGCTGCTGGTGAGCTTGTCGAACTCGGCGCCCGCTGTGGCGCGGTCGAGCAGCGTGCTGTGGGTGTGCACCACGCCCTTGGGGTTGCCCGTGGTGCCGGATGTGAAGAACATGGCCGCCACATCGTCTGGCTGGGCTTTGGCCACCTCGGCCTTGAACCAGCCGGGGTTCTTGGCCACAAAGGCGCTGCCGGTTTCGATCAGCGAGTCCAGCGCGTCCAGGCCTTCTTCGTTGTAGTTGCGCAGGCCACGGGGGTCGTCGTAGATGATGCGTGCGATCTGCGGGCACTGCTCGCGGATTTCGAGCAACTTGTCCACCTGCTCCTGGTCTTCCACCAGGCAAAAGCGCACTTCGGCATTGTTCAGCGGGAAGATGCATTCGGCGGCTACGGCGTCCTGGTACAGCGGCACCGGAATCGCACCCAGCGACTGGGCTGCCAGCATGGTGGCGTAGAGGCGGGGGCGGTTGGCGCCGATCACCACCATGTGTTCGTGGCGCTGCAATCCGGCCTGGTGCAGCCCGGCTGCCACCTTTTCCACCAGCTGGGCCAAGTCTGCCCAGGTGTGGGTTTGCCAGATGCCATATTCTTTTTCGCGCAGCGCCGGGCTCTGGGGCCTCTGGGTGGCGTGCTGCAACAGCAGCTGGGGAAACGTCGTCTTCATTCCGTGTCCTCTTTGATCGGTATCTGTCCCGGGTGCAACAGACCTTCTCAGCTGCCAGGTGCCGCCGCGAGGTGTTGCTCTGGCATAAATACTAGGACTGGCTTTGACGTTATTTTGTCTTTTGGACGACAATCTACGGGAAACTCCTCATCGGGTTAAACCCTCCCTGTCCCGTGACGTTGCCGGTTTTTGCCGGCTTTTGGGTGACGCTTGCCGGCATGAATCACGATTTGTCTTTGCACCAGCGCCGCCGCGCGCCCACTTCAGAGGAGTTGAAGGGCATTCCATGGCTGGCACAGCTTCAGCCAGCCGCGCGCACGCGCGCTGTGGCCTCCCTGTTGGTGGGCGATGCCCTGCCCGGCGACTTCGTGTGCCGCGTCGGCAGGCCCGTGACGTACTGGTTCGGGGTGGTGGAGGGGCTGCTCAAGATGAGCAGCGACAACGCCCAGGGCCAGACCATGACGTTCACGGGCGTGCCCCCTGGCGGCTGGTTTGGCGAAGGCACTGCCATGAAGCGCGAGCCTTATCGTTACAACATCCAGGCGCTGCGCAAGAGCGTGGTGGCCGGCCTGCCCATTGACACTTTTCACTGGCTGCTCGACCACTCCATTGCGTTCAACCGGTTCGTGATGCACCAGCTCAACGAACGGCTGGGTCAGTTCATTGCCGCGCGCGAGATTGATCGCCTCAACAACCCCGACGTGCGCGTGGCCCGCAGTCTGGCGTCACTGTTCAACCCGGTGCTCTACCCCGGCGTGGGCGAGGTGCTGCGCATCACCCAGCAGGAGTTGGCTTACCTGGTGGGGCTGTCGCGCCAGCGGGTCAATGAAGCGCTGATGGCGCTACAGGCGCAAGGCGCCATTCGTGTGGAGTACGGCGGCGTGCGTGTGCTGGACCTGGCGGCGTTGCAGTCCAGCGTGTTTGTCCGCAGGGCCTCTGCCACTGAGGAGTGAGCGCCGATTGCTCAGATTCCGTGGACCAGGGCCCGTTCGCACTGGCAAAAATAGTGTGAACAGACCCTAGCTACGGGGCAGGGCGATGCGCTGATTCGCTGGCGTCTGGCCTGCAAGGGCCGCTGGGGTAGGTGCCTCCCACGCCCGGGCCTGGGTGTGTTCGCGGGTGAGGCGGAAGGTGTGCACCATCCGCGTCAGGCGCCCCGCCTGGTCCTTGAGGCTTTCGGCGGCGGCAGCGCCTTCCTCCACCAGTGCAGCGTTCTGCTGCGTCATTTCTTCCAGAGACCCCACGGAGTGGCTCACTTCGGTGATGCGCTGGCTTTGCTCCTGCGTGGCGGCGGTGATCTCGGCCATGATGCTGGAGACCTGTCGCACCGATTGCACCAGCTGCGCGATGCTGTCGCCCGCGTGGTTGACGAGCGTGGCGCCCGCCTGGACCTGCTGGGTGCTGTCGTTGATGAGCGCCTTGATCTCGCGCGCCGCGTTGGCCGCACGGCCTGCCAGGCCGCGCACCTCGCTGGCCACCACGGCAAAGCCCCGGCCTTGCTCGCCCGCGCGGGCGGCTTCCACGGCGGCGTTGAGCGCCAGGATGTTGGTCTGGAAAGCAATGCTGTCGATCACGCTGGTGATGTCGGAAATTTTGCGCGAGCTGGCGCTGATGGCGTCCATGGTCTGCACCACCTGTGTCACCACTTCGCCTCCTTCTGCCGCCGCTGTGGAGGCTTTGGCCGCCAGGCCATTGGCCTGGTGGGCGGCTTGCGCGCTTTGTGCCACGGTGCCCGTCAGATCACCTAGTGCCTGGGAGGCGCCTTGCAGGTTGTGAGAAGTCTGCTCGGTGCGGATGCTCAGGTCCTGGTTGCCTGAAGCCACTTCAGAGCTGGCCACCAAAATGGAGTCGGCGGCCTGCCCGATCTCGGCCACCAGACTGCGCAGCCGGTCTTGCATGGTGGCAATCGCTCCCAGCAGCCGGCCGGTTTCGTCGTGGATGCGCACTTCCACTTGCGACGTCAGGTCGCCCCGGGCAATGCGCTCTGCCACCACCACGGCGCGGGCGATCGGTTGGGTGATGCTGGCGGTGATGCGCCAGGCAATCAGCAGGCCCAGTGCCATGGCTGCCACCACCAGCACACCGCCGATCCAGCGTGCACGGCTCTGGATCGCTTCGGCCGAAGCGGCGGCTTCGTCATTGAGCCTGTTTTGCAGCGCAATCAGCTCGCCCAGCTGTTGCCGCCAGATCGATTCAGCGGGTGCGGCGCGGGTCATCAGGTTCAGGCTGGCGGTGACGGTGTCGCCATCGTCCGCTGCCTGCATGGCGCTCTCAATCTCTGGCTTGGCCTTTTGGGCTGCCGCCTGCACCTGCTGCAGCAACGCAGTCTCGGCGGCGCTGGCGCTGGCCGGGGTAATGAGTTGTGCGAGCTGCGCTTCCTGCTTGGCGTATTCCTGCAAGGTCTTTCGCACGGCCTGGATTTGCTCCTGCGCCTGCTTGGGGTCGATTTCGTTGAGCATGGCGCTGGAGCGGCTTAACAAGGTCATCGCCTGCGCTTTCTGCTGTTGGTTTTGGTGCTATGAAAATTGACAGCATAGTTTCCTTGCGCAGTGTGCGCGGACTCAGTGCAACAATGTCCGCTTGTGTTCGGTTCTGTTACATCTTTGGGAGCTGCTCCATGCCTTCGCTGTCTCTGCTTTCACGCTTGCATTTCCGTTGGCAAAGCCCTCTCGGCTGTGCCGCAGTTTTGGCTGCGGCAGCTTTCGCGGCGGGTTGCGCAGCCCCTGCCCAAGAGCCGCTGCAGCTGCGCGAACAAGTCGTTGCGGTGACTGCTGCACATGAGCTGCTGACGTTCAACGCTGCCAGGCCCGACCACATCCTGGAGCGCAGACCGTTGCAGGGCTTGCCGGCGGGTGACAAGCTGGTGGGCATCGACTTTCGCGTGGCGCGGGGTGTGCTGTATGCGCTTGCACAATCAGGGCGCCTTTACACGCTGGAGTTGGGCACAGGCCAGCTCACCCCCGTGGGCGCTGGTACACCGCCCGTGGCGTTGAAAGGCTCGGCGTTTGGCGTGGACTTCAATCCTGCGGCTGACCGGGTGCGGGTGGTGTCGAACCTGGGGCAGAACCTGCGTCTGCACCCTGACACGGGCGCCCAGGTGGATGGCGACAACTTGCGCCCAGGGCTGCAGTCGGACCCCTACCTTCGTTATGCGTGGAGTGATGTGAACCACGCGCGTGCGCCCGAGGTGGTCGCTGCCGCGTACACCTACAACCCCAACGACGGCAAGCTCACCACCAACTACGCCATTGACCGCGCCTTGGGGGTGTTGGTCATGCAGGGATCGCGCGAGGGTGAAACCCCCGTGGTCTCGCCCAACACAGGGCAACTGCGCACCGTGGGCTCCTTGGGCCTGGGGCCGTTGACGGACGCCTCGATGGACATTTCCGACGTGAACAACACCGCCTTGGCGGCCGTGCGAACGGCGGGCAACCCCAAGACGCAGCTGCACCTGATCGACCTGAACACCGGCAAGGCCACGCTGCTGGGGGTGGTGGCTGACGGCAGCCCCCTGGTGGGCATGGCGATTGAGCCATGACGCAGTCTGGTGCTTGCTGGCTGTGGGCCGCGCGCGCCGTGGTCTGCTGGGCTGCCTTCAGCAGTGCAGGCGCATGGGCTGCCAGCGTGCAGGTGGAAGTGGTGGATGAAGCGGGCCGCCCGGTGAATGGTGCCGTGGCGTTTCTGGAGTCTGCGGCCGCCAGTGCCTAGACCAAGCCCCTGGCGGGGGCCGAGATGGCGCAACAGGGCAAGCAGTTTCTGCCGGGGGTACTGGTGGTGCCGGTGGGCACTTCCGTGCATTTCCCGAACCGCGACAGCGTGCGCCACCATGTGTACTCGTTTTCTCCTGCCAAGAAATTCGAGCTCAAGCTCTACACCGGCACGCCCGCCAATCCCGTGGTGTTTGAACGGGCGGGCGTGGTCACCCTGGGTTGCAACATCCACGACCGCATGGTGGGCTGGATTGTGGTGGTGGACACGCCGTACTACGCGCAGGCTGCCGAGGGCGCCGCACAGGTGCAGATCAACGGCGTGCCGGCCGGCAACTACAAGCTGCGCGTCTGGCACCCCCGCATGGCACCGGGCGCTGCCGCCCATGAGCAACCGGTGGCAGTGCCTGCCACCGGCAATGTGCGCGCTGCGGCCAAGCTGGTGGGGTTGGCGCCTTGATGTGGAGGATCCTCGGCCGTAGCCTGATCCTGCGCCTGGTGGGGGTGTCCCTGTTGCTGCTGCTGATCGTGCAGCTGGCCGGGTTTGCCGTGGTGCGCGCCGGCATCGAGCGCAACGCCCGCAGCCAGATTGCGCGCCAGCTCGACGTGGACGAAAACGTGTGGCTGCGCCTGCTGGAGCAAAACGCCGAGCGTCTGCGCCAGGGCTCGGCCCTGCTGGCGGCGGATTACGGGTTTCGGTCTGCGGTTCATTCTGGCGACGAGGAAACCATCCAGTCGGTGCTGGAAAACCATGGAGAGCGCATCGGCGCAGCAGCCACGGCGCTGCTGGATACCGACATGGCCTACCGCGCACTGACGGCTCCGTCGTCCGCCCAGGCCTTCATTCCCACTCTGGGGCAAGTGGCGCCGCAACTGGCGCGCAGCCCCCAGGGCAGCCAGATTGCGGTAGTGGGTGGTGTGCCCTACCAGTTTGTGATGGTGCCCATGCGCGCGCCTGTGCTCATGGGCTGGGTGTTGATGGGCTTTCCGCTCGACCAGGCGCTGGCCGATGAAATGCGCCGTTTGTTGTCGGTGCAGGTGGCGCTGGTGGTGCAAGAGTCCGATGGACGAGTGACTGTGCCTGTGAGCACGCTGTCAGCCACCCTGCGTGACCAGATCGTCGCGCAAGGCGGTCAGGTGGGTGAGATCGATTCGCCCGACGGGGTACTGCTGTCACGCTCCAGCCCTCTGCCCAGTGTCAATGGCCAAGTGCAAGCATTGCTGCTGCGGTCGGTGGACGCGGTGGTGGCGCCCTATCGCCAGTTGCAGCTGTTGCTGGCAATCATTACCGCTGGCGGCGTTTTGCTCTTTGCGCTGGGCAGTGGGCTGATGGCCCAGCGCGTGATCACCCCGTTGCAATCCCTCATGCGCGCCACCCAGCGCCTGTCTCGGGGTGAGTACGACACCCCCATGGAGCACACCCGTAGGCAGGACGAAATCGGCCAGCTGGCGCGTTCGTTCGACCGCATGCGCCTGGACATCGGCGCACAGCAAAAGGAAATCATGCGGCTGGCTTATTGGGACCGGCTGACAGGACTGCCCAACCGCGAGCGCTTTCGCGAAACCCTGGTGCGGGCCCTGGAACCCGGCGCAGGCCAAGCTCCGCCGGTGAGCGTGCTGACGCTGGATCTGGACCGCTTCAAGCATGTGAACGACGTGATGGGTTACGCCTTTGGCGACCGTTTGCTGCAAGCCGTGGCGCAGCGGATGGCTGACCTGGTGACGTCGCCCGACGATATGGTGGCGCGCCTGGGGGGGCAATGAATTTGCCGTGCTGCTGCGGGGCGCCGACGCACCCGGGGCGTATGCGGTGGCCCAGCAGATCCTGACCTCGCTTGAGCAGCCCCTGGCCCTGCAGGACCAGACCGTGGACCTGAGCGCCGGTATCGGCATCGCTTGCTGGCCCGGCGATGCAGAAGACGCCGACATGCTGCTCAGCCGCTCCGAAATCGCCATGTATGCCGCCAAGCGCAAGCTCAGCGGAGCGTTGCGCTACGACGCTGCGATTGATTCGAGCAGCGCCCAGAATCTGTCGCTGCTCACGGAACTGCGCCGTGCGGTGGAACGCAACGAACTGCGGCTGTACCTGCAGCCCAAGGTGCCCCTGCATGGCCAAAGCGGCTGTGCTGCAGAAGCCCTGGTGCGCTGGCAGCATCCGCAGCGCGGCATGGTGCCGCCGATGGAGTTCATTCCCTTTGCCGAGCAAACCGGGTTTGTGCGCCAGCTCACCCTGTGGATGTTTGAGGAAGTGGCGAAATTCCTAGCCCAGCCCGCTCAGCAGAGCCGGGGTTTGCGGGTGTCTGTCAACCTGTCCACGCGCGACCTGCTGGACCCGGATCTCAGCCACAAGCTGGCTACCCTTCTGGATCGCCACGGTGTACTGGCATCGGCGTTTTGCCTGGAGATCACCGAAAGCGCCATCATGGACGATCCCGTCCGCGCCGAAGCCATGCTCAACCGGTTGTCCGAGCAAGGCTTCAAACTGTCTATCGACGACTTTGGCACGGGCTATTCGTCGCTGGCGTACCTCAAGCGGCTGCCGGTGGACGAGCTCAAGATCGACAAGTCGTTTGTGATGGGCATGGAGCAGGGGGAGGACGACGCGATGATCGTGCGCTCCACCATTGATCTGGCCCACAACCTGGGCCTGACCGTGGTGGCCGAAGGCGTGGAGACCGGCGGTATTCTGGAGCGCCTGCGCGCGCTGGCCTGTGACGAAGCCCAGGGTTACCACATCAGCCGGCCCATGCCTGCGCAAGAATTTCTGGCGTGGCAGCAAAGGCAGGGGTAATCTTCGCAACGCCAGATGAGCAGGCGCCGCCCGGCGGCGACAATACGCCCAATGTCTTCATCCAGTTCCCGCCCACCCCAAAGCCCCGCTGGTGCCGCCGCGCCTGCTGAGGGCGCTTCCGCGCGGCCCGTGCTGCGCCGCCCCACCCTCTCGGCCAAGCCAGCACCTGCCGCACCGGCCCCGTCCAGGGCCTCCGCACGGCCTGCCGCAGCAGGCGCGCGACCTGCTGCAGCGCGATCCGAGCGCGCCATCGGCCCCACATCGACCCGTACCTGGTCTGCCGATGCAGGCGGGCGGCCTGCGCCAGCGCTGCCGCAGCGGCCCCCGGCAGCGCGCTCCGCTGCCCCCCGGCCCGCCGCTGCCCCGGGGGCAAGGCCTGCGTCGGTAGGTGGCGATACCTCGCGCTTGAACAAGCGCATGGCCGAGCTGGGTTTGTGCTCGCGCCGCGAGGCCGATGACTGGATTGCCAAAGGCTGGGTCAAAGTCAATGGCGAGGTGGCGCCCATGGGGCTGCAGGTCACCGCCGCAGATCGCATTGAGGTGGACAAAATCGCCCAGGGTTTCCAGGAGCAGCGCGTCACCATCTTGCTGAACAAGCCGATCGGCTATGTCAGCGGGCAGGCCGAGGATGGTCACACGCCCGCCGTGGCGCTGATCAATCCCCGCACCCACTGGCGCGAGGACCCCAGCCGCAACCGCTTCTCTCCGCCGCAGTTGCGGGGGCTGGCGCCTTGCGGGCGGCTCGATATCGACTCGGTGGGCTTGTTGGTGCTGACCCAGGACGGGCGTGTGGCGCGGCAGATCATTGGCGAAGACTCTGAGGTGGACAAGGAATACCTGGTGCGCGTGGTCTACCAGGCACCGGGCCAGGCGGTGCCACGCCACCCCGGCGAGCGCTCTGCGCCGTTGCAGGAAATCGACGAGCGTGACCCTGTCAGCACCAACGTGCAGGCGGTGTTCCCCAAAGAGTTGCTGGAACGCCTGCGCCATGGCCTGAGCCTGGACGGTGAGCCGCTCAAGCCCGCCAAGGTGGAGTGGCAAAACCCCGAGCAGCTGCGCTTTGTCTTGACCGAAGGCAAGAAGCGCCAGATTCGCCGCATGTGCGAGCTGGTGGGGCTCAAGGTGGTGGGGCTCAAGCGCATCCGCATTGGGAGGGTGACGCTGGGCAACCTGCCGGTGGGCCAGTGGCGCTATTTGGGTCCGCACGAGCGGTTTTGATTTTTTCGGCTGCACTGGGTGCGGCACCGGGGGCGTTGCTAGCATGACCGCACCCGCCTGTTCTAAGAGCGGCTAACAAAACTCTTCTGGCGTCGTTGCCGCGTCTTGTCGTACTACGCGTACTGCCTGCGACGCAGTGCCTAGCCAGAACCGCTACGCTGAGTTTTGTTAGCCGCTCTAAGAGGAGATGTCTGTGAGTGAAGAGAAATACCGGTTGGTCACCCGCAGTGACTTCGATGGCCTGGTGTGCGCCGTTTTGCTCAATGAACTGAACCTGATTGACGAGATCACGTTCGTCCACCCCAAGGACATGCAGGATGGCAAGGTTGCCATCACGTCGCGCGACATCACCACCAACCTGCCCTACGTGCCGGGTGCGCACCTGGTGTTCGACCACCACGAGTCGGAAACCGTGCGCAACGCGGGCCGCCGCGATACCAACCACATCATTGAGGCCCATGCCCCATCCGCGGCGCGCGTGGTCTACAACCATTACGGCGGCAAGGCCGCGTTCCCACGCATCACCGAAGAGATGATGGCGGCGGTGGACCAGGCCGACTCGGCCCAGTATTCGCGTGAAGACATCCTCGACCCGCAGGGTTGGGTGCTGCTGAACTACCTCATGGACTCGCGCACCGGCCTGGGCCGTTTCCGCGATTTCCGCATCAGCAACTACGCGCTGATGATGGATTTGATCAAGTACTGCCGCGACCACACCATCGAGCAGATTCTGGAATTGCCCGACGTGCAGGAGCGCGTGGCCCTGTACCGCGAGCACGCCGTCAAGGCCAGGGAGCAACTGGAGCGCTGCGCCATTGAACTGGGCAACCTGGTGGTGCTGGACCTGCGCCAGGAAGAAACCATCTGGGCCACCAACCGGTTCATGATCTACGCGCTGTTCCCCCAGGCCAACATCTCCATCCACGTGATGTGGGGCCTGCAAAAGCAAAACACCGTGCTTGCCACGGGCAAGTCCATCCTCAACCGCAGCAGCAAGACCCATGTGGGCAACCTGATGCTGGAGTTTGGCGGTGGCGGCCACGCCGCTGCGGGCACCTGCCAGGTGGCCAACGAGAAGGCAGACGCCGTCCTCAAGGTGCTGGTCGAGCGCATCAACGCCGACGGCTGAGACGCCTTTGCCCTCAAACGCATAACGTCGTTGGTGCGCCTGGCCGTGCTACAGCACTGTCTGCAGCTTCCCGCCTAGTTATCCGATTGAAGGCAAAACCGTACGCGGAGCGCCACTTGCAGGAGCGGGCTGCTCGCCCCTCTTGAAACCTTCACCCCCGCCCATAAATCACGCCTGCCGGGCTGGCGCGCGTGATTTTTTTGTGCCCCCCCGTTGTGCGATTCCATCCAGAAATTTACCGAGAGAGAGAACCCTCCCATGAGCAAGCAAACCCTGTCGTTCCAGGCAGAAGTGGCCCAACTGCTGCACCTGGTCACCCACTCGCTGTATTCCAACCAGGAAATCTTCCTGCGTGAGCTGATCTCCAACGCCTCGGACGCCTGCGACAAACTGCGCTTTGAGGGCTTGAACAACGCCGCGCTGTTTGAAGACGCCCCCAACCTCGAAGTGCGCGTGAGCTTCGACAAGGCCGCCAAGACGCTGACCATCACCGACAACGGCATCGGCATGAGCCAGCAAGAGGCCATCGACCACCTGGGCACCATCGCCAAGAGCGGCACCAAGGACTTCATGGGCCGTCTCTCAGGCGACCAGAAGGCGGACGCCCAACTCATCGGCCAGTTCGGCGTGGGCTTCTACTCGGGCTTCATCGTGGCCGACAAGATCACCGTCGAATCGCGCCGTGCGGGCCTCAAGCCCGAAGAAGGTGTGCGCTGGACGAGCGGCGGCACGGGCGATTTCGAAGTCGAAACCATCACCCGCGCACAGCGCGGCACCAGCATCATCCTGCACCTGCGCGACGACGCCGAGGAATACCTCAACGCCTGGAAGCTCAAGCAGGTCATTGCCAAATACTCCGACCACATCAGCTTGCCCATCCTGATGGAAAAGGAAGAGTGGAAAGACGGCGAGCTGATCAACCCCAACGACGAAAACGGCGGCCGCCAGCCCGGTGGCATGGTCAAGACCGGTGAGTGGGAAACCGTCAACAAGGCCAGCGCCCTGTGGACGCGCCCCAAGAAAGACATCACCGAAGAACAGTACGCCGAGTTCTACAAGACCATCAGCCACGACCACGAGGCGCCGCTTACCTGGGCGCACAACCGCGTGGAAGGCAACACCGAGTACACGCAGCTGCTGTACATCCCTGCCAAGGCACCGTTTGACCTGTGGAACCGCGACAAGAAGGCGGGCGTGAAGCTGTACGTGAAGCGCGTCTTCATCATGGACGACGCCGAAGCGCTGATGCCCACCTACCTGCGCTTCGTCAAGGGCGTGATCGACTCGGCCGACCTGCCGCTGAACGTGAGCCGCGAGCTGCTGCAGGAAAGCCGCGACGTGCGCTCCATCCGCGAAGGCAGCACCAAGCGCGTGCTGAGCATGCTGGAAGACCTGGCCAAGCACGACAAACATGACGCCCCTGCTGAAGGCGCCGACGGCGTGACCGACGTGGTGAGCGAGGAAGACAAGGCCAAGGAAGGCAAGTACACCAAGTTCTATGCCGAATTTGGCGCGGTGCTGAAGGAAGGCTTGGGCGAAGACTTTGCCAACCGCGAACGCCTGGCCAAGCTGCTGCGTTTTGCCAGCACCACCAGCGACACCGTGAGCGTGTCTTTTGCCGACTACAAGGCGCGCATGAAGGAAGGCCAGGAGGCGATTTACTACATCACCGCCGACACGCTGGCCGCTGCCAAGAACAGCCCGCAGCTCGAAGTCTTCAAGAAGAAGGGCATCGAAGTGCTTTTGATGACCGACCGCGTGGACGAGTGGGCGCTGAACTACCTGCACGAGTTCGACGGCACCCCGCTGCAAAGCGTGGCCAAGGGTGCGGTGGACCTGGGCAAGCTGCAAGACGAGGCGGAGAAGAAGGCTGCCGAAGAGGCTGCCGAAGCCTTCAAGCCCGTGCTGGCCAAGCTGAAGGAAGCGCTCAAGGACAAGGCCGAAGACGTGCGCGTGACGACCCGTCTGGTCGATTCGCCCGCCTGCCTGGTGGTACAGGACGACGGCATGAGCACGCAGCTGGCCCGCATGCTCAAGCAAGCTGGACAACAGGCGCCTGAGACCAAGCCGGTGCTGGAGGTGAATGCCGAGCACCCGCTGGTCAAGAAGCTGGACGGCAGCGTGCACTTCCACGACCTGGCCCACATCCTGTTCGACCAGGCCCTGCTGGCCGAAGGCGGCCTGCCCGAAGACCCCGCAGCTTACGTCAAGCGGGTGAATGCCTTGCTGGCCTGATAACGGTAAAAATGGCTGCTAGCGCTTATGGATAAAGCGCTGGCAGCTATTGAATTGATAGTGTTTTTGGCCTCGGCGGCATGTGATGCCCCGGGGCTTTTTCGTGCCCGTGCAGCGGTGCCTCTGTCGGGCTTGCCGTGCTGGGCTACCCGTCCTGGTGGGAGGCTGGGTTTTCCAAAGCCTGTGCGTGGGCGCGCAGCTGCTCCAGCCCTTGCTGGGCCAGTTGCTGCAACTCGGCAATGCAACGGTCGGTGGCTGCCGCATCCTCGGCCTTGGCGGCGGCTTCCAGCGGGCGGGTCAGCTCACCCAGGGTGGACAGGCCGAAGCTGCCTGCCGTGCCCCCCAGGTCATGCGCTTGGCGGCGCAGGGCTTCCCATTGGCGGGCCTGGGCGGCTTCGGTGATGCGTGCGACGCGCCGTTCGCAGTCCTGAACAAATTGTGCAATCAGCGGCAGCAGCCGTGCCGTGGTGATGGACTCCTGCAAATCCTGCAGCAGCGCCACGTCGAATACTGGTGTCTGCGCTGCAGCGGCTTCTGCGCTGGTCGGGCTGGGTTCCGAGGCTGGTGGGGGCGGTACGGTGCCCACAGCGTGACGGGCCGGTAATGCGCTGGCCGAACGTGCCAGCCAGCGCGACAGCGTCTGCCACAGCGGCGCCTCCAGCAGAGGTTTGGCGATGTGGTCGTTCATGCCGCAGGCGCGGGTGCGCTCCATGTCGGCCGTGGTGGCGTTGGCTGTCATGGCGATGATGGGCAGCGCTTCAAAACGGGGCAGGGCGCGCAGCGCGCGCGTGGCGCTCAGGCCATCCATGACGGGCATCTGCATGTCCATCAGCACAGCTGCGTAGGTGTGGTCGGCTGCGCGGGTCAGCTGGTCCACGGCTTCGGCGCCGTTGCGCGCCCGGTCCACCTGGAGGCCGCCGGCCTCTAGCAAGCCCTGGACGACTTGCAGGTTCACCTCGTTGTCGTCCACCACCAGCACACGCAGCCCTGCGGTCTGGCCCACGCCCAGGGCTGGGGGGCTCAGGGGGTGTTCCAGTCCCTCGTGCGCCCAGTCTTTGGCGGGGGCGCGTTGCAGGCGCGCGGTGAACCAGAAGGTGCTGCCACGGCCCGGTTCGCTGTGCACGCCCGTCTCTCCGCCCATGGCCTGCGCCAGCTGGCGGGCAATCACCAGCCCCAGGCCGGTGCCGCCAAAGCGGCGGGTGATGGAGCTGTCGGCCTGGCGGAAGGGCTCGAACAAGCCTTCCATCTGCTGCGCCGTCATGCCAATGCCGGTGTCTTGCACTTCGCCGCGCAGCAGCAGGTGGTGCCCGTCTTGCTGAACCGCGCGCAGGCGCACCACCACCTCGCCCTGGTGGGTGAACTTGATGGCGTTGTGCACGTAGTTGATGAGGATCTGCGAGAGCCGTTGGGCATCGCCCACGCAATGCTCGGGCACGTTGTCGTCCACATCCATGCGCAGCTGCAGCGATTTGGCCAGCGCCTGGGGGCTGAGCAGATCGGCCAGGGTGCCCATGATCGACGACAGAGAAAACGGTTTGTGTTCCAGCTGCAGGTGGCCGCCGTCGATCTTCGAAAAATCCAGGACGTCGGTGAGGATGCCCAGCAGGTGGCGGCTGGCCCGTCGGATCTGCTCCACGCGCTCGCGCTGCTGTGCGGGCAACTCGTCCTTCAACGCCAGCTGTGCCATGCCCAGAACGGCGTTGAGCGGCGTGCGGATTTCATGGCTCATCACTGCGATGAAGCGGGCGCGCTCCTGTGCTGCCCGTTCTGCCGCCTCTTTGGCGATGGCCATGGCGTGCGTCTGGCTCTTTTGCTCGGTCACGTCCATCCACACGCCGTGAAACAGCACGCTGCCATCCGCCAGCCGCCGCGCGGTGGCAGAGGTTTGCAGCCAGCGCGATGCGCCCTCGTGTTGCACTTCGGTGTCAAAGTCCAGGGGCTCGGGGTTGCGCAGCCGTTCCATGAACGCGGTTTGGATGCGCTGGCGCACTGGCCGAGGCACGGCATAGGCCTCGCCCACTGGCCCGCCGCTGCGCAGCAGCGCCAGCACCCGCAGCCCAGGCATCGCACCGGCCTTGTCGCTCACGAACAGAAACCGGCATTTGCCGTTGGCCTGCAGATGGAGTTGAAACACCACGCCAGGAATCGCGCTGGTCAGGTCCATCAATTGTTCCGAAAGCCTGCGCGCTTCCTCGCTGCGCTGCACTTGCGCCGTGAGCTGGTCCGCGCCCTCCATCGTGTTCTTGAAGACCTGCAACGCACGGGCCATGGTGCCCACCTCGTCGCGTCGGTTCGTGGCGGGAATCACATCGTCGTATTGGTGCTCCGTGAGCCGCTGCATGATGCGCGCCAGCTGGCTCACAGGGCGTGAAATCTGCGTCAGCGCCACATAGGCTGACAGCACCAGAACCCCCGCCAGCGCCGCAATCACAGCCGCTGCAATGCGCCACAGGGTTTTTTCCGTCGCCAGATTTTGCTCGTTCATGAACGCTGAAAATTCGCTGTGCGAGCGGTTGCGAAAGGCGTCGAGGTCTTGCTTCAGTTCCAGCAGGGCTGGCTCAAACGCCTGGTACAGCAAGGTGGTCGCCGCCTCCTTGTACCCTTTGGTGGCCGCATCCAGCACCTGATCGCCTGCATCAAACACCTTCTGCGAGCGCGAGCGCAAACCCATCAATTCGCGGCCCTGGTGCGGCATGCCCTGGGCAATGTCGTTGAGCTCAGTCTCGAACTCCCGCTGCAGGGTGCGCAGCCGTTGTGCGGCTTCGGCCGCCAAGGGGGCGGCGGCGCCCTGGGACGCGCTGTGCGCGGCATGCACCATCCGCTGGGATTCGCCCAGCAGCGTGCCTGTGCGGCCAAAGCTCTGCGCCAGCTCGGACTCCAAGGAGATCAGCGTGCGGTACTGCTCGTCCATCTGGCGCATGTGCACCATGGCGTAGCCGATGATGGCCATCGACACCACGCCCATCAGCCCCAACAGCAAGGTGATCTTGCCCGCCAGGGAGAGGTTGGAGAAGAGCGATTCGCGGGGCATGGGTGAAAGCGGTTCGAAGCGGAGTCTGGCCAGACAGTTGCGTGTGCCGTCTCCAGTCCAAGGCACGCACAGCATGGCTGTGTGCGTTCACGCGAACTGGCCAAAGGTGGCTGCCTTCGTTCACACTCGTGCAGCTTACGATACCCGCAGCGGCGGTGAGCCCTGCCACATGGCAAGCTCACTTACGAGGTCACAGTTTCGGTTTTCTGTGATGTACGGCTACCAGGTGGGCTCTTTGGTGGTGCCCACGCTGGCGCCCATTCTGGTGTGGCTGTGGCTGGACCGTCAGTTCGTGGCCAAGGTGGTGGTGCCTGCCTGGAAGCCCTCGGCGCCGGCCTCGCCATCGGCTGCTGATCCGTCCTGACCTGCGGGCGGTGTCGCGTTGGCGTCCACGGCGTCCAGGCGGTAGCCCATGCCGTAGATGGCGCCCACCACGTAACCGTTGGCAGGGGTGAGTTCCAGCTTGGTGCGCAGGCGCGACATGTGGGTGTCCAGCGAGCGTGAAGGTGCTTCGCTGGTTTCGCCCCACACCACTTCACGCAGGTGGGCGCGCGAGAGCAGGCGACCTGCGTTGCGGAACATGAACAGGGCCAGTTCGTATTCGCGGTTCTTGAGCTCCACGGGCTGGTCGCGCAGCCACAGCGAACGCTTTTCGGGGTCGAACCGGTAGGGGCCGAACACCAGGTTGTCGCTCATGGCCTGGGGGTACGCGCGGCGCAACAGGGCCGTGGCGCGGGCCATCAGCTCACCCATGCGCAAGGGCTTGGTCATGAAGTCATCGGCGCCGCAGGACAGGGCTTCGATCACGTCCTGCTCTTCGCGGCGGCGGGTGACGAACAGGATGGGCAGGTGCCGCCCTGTTGTCTGGCGCACGGCGGAGACCACCTCGGGGCCTTCCATGTCGGGCAGGTGCCAGTCCACGATGAGCAAATCGAAGGTCTCGTGCCGGATGTCCTGCAGCAGCTGGGTGCCTGTCAGGTAGGTGTGGCAGACGTGGCCATGTTGCTCGGTGGTGGCTTTGATCAGCTCCAGCAGGATCGGATCGTCGTCGAGGGCGGCTATTCGCATGGCGTGGTCACAGCGCTGGGGCGCACTTTGGAGGGGTCAAAGAAAACCTTCTGATGTTGCCTCAGAACCGACGCCTGGTCGAATTTCTGACAATCGTTTGCACTCGTTGAAAAACGAAGTCAACAATTGCACCACCGAAGTATCATTTGTGCGCTATTGTAAGAGCTTTGTTAAAAGTTAACAATCATATTTGCCATATATGGCAAATATTTTGAGATCACATTCGCAGTTCCATCCCCCTCTTTCGGGTGTCTTCAGGCGTAAAGCGGCTCTTCGCCCATGGCTTCGATCTGCTCGTGCAGCATGTCCACCTGGCCGCGCCAGTAGTCGCTGCTGCCAAACCAGGGGAAATTGACGGGAAACACCGGGTCTTGCCAGCGCCGCGCGAGCCATGCGCTGTAGTGGATGAGGCGCAGCGTGCGCAGGGGCTCGATGAGCGCCAGCTCGCGGCGGTCAAAGCTGCGAAATTGCTCGTAGCCCTCCAGCAGCGCGCTGAGCTGCTGGGTGCGCTGGCTGCGGTCGCCCGACAGCAGCATCCACAGGTCTTGCACGGCGGGGCCCATGCGGGCGTCGTCCAGGTCCACAAAATGGGGTCCGCCGCCGGGCTGGTCGGTAGGCGTCCAGAGGATGTTGCCGGGGTGGCAGTCGCCGTGCAGGCGGATCTGGCGCGCCTGGTTTAAGCCAAATTGGCCTCCATCGCCCGTGGATAAAGCGCTGCTAGCTATCAATTTAAGAGCGTTCTCGCAGGCGCCTTGCCAGGCCGATTGCATGTCCAGCGGAATGATCTCGTGGGCCAGCAGCCAGTCGCGTGAGTCAGCACCAAAGGTCTGCACGGTAAGCGCCGGGCGGTACGCAAACGGCTGCGCGGCCCCCACGGTGTGGATGCGCGCCAGAAAGCGGCCAATCCACTCCAGCACCTCAAAGTCGTCCAGCTCGGGCCCGCGCCCGCCGCGCCAGGGGCTGACCGAGAAGGCAAAACCGCCATGCGTGTGCAGCGTGCTGCCGCTCAGCACCAGGGGGCCTACGGCGGGCACCTCGGCAGCGGTCAGTTCAGCGGCAAAGGCGTGTTCTTCCAGAATCTGGGCCTGGCTCCATCGCTCGGGGCGGTAAAACTTGGCCACCACGCGCTGGCCGTCTTCCAGCGTGACCTGGTACACCCGGTTTTCGTACGACGACAGCGCCATCAGTCGCCCGTCACCGTACAGCCCCACGCTGGCCAGTGCGTCCAGCACCACATCGGGCGTCAGGGCGGCAAAAGGGTGTTGGGCGTTGGCGGCGGTGTTCGTCGCAGTGTCGTTGTGGGCGTGCATGGAGCGATTGTCGTCGCTGCCTGCCTGGAACAGGCGCTCAATCGGGTGATTACGCCAGCAGACTGGCCATATGCCCAATGCGCGGGCTGCCCTGGCCGCCCAGCACTTGCAGGTACACCGCCTGCGTTGCGGCACTGCCTTGGTGGTGCTGCACCACCAGCCAGGGCTGCGGCGGGGCCTGCACTGCGGTGCTGAACTGTTGCCAGGCCTGCACCAGCCGGTCGTTCAGGCCCTGGGCGCCCCAGTCTGCGTTGCGTTTTTTGACCTGTGCCGGGGCAAAGAACATGGTGGGTCGGGGGCCGGGCAGCTGGCCAGCACCGCCCAGGTCCTGCACATGGCTGGCACCCACGGCGCAGCTGTAGGCCAGCCCCGTCAAATGCCGGTGGACGCGCTCGCGCAGCGCCACGCTGCCGGCAAAGTCCACGTACACGCTGGCCGGTTGGGCGGGCAGCTGCTCCAGTTCTTCGTAGGCCAGCACCCGGTGGTAGCAGCCCAGGCTTTCGCAAAACGCGCGGTTGGTGGCGGAGGTAAGCCCCACCACCTGGATGCCTGGGCGCTTGGCCAGCTCAAATGCCGTGCCGTAGGCCGTCTTGCTGGATGCGCTGGACAGCAGCACGGTGCTGGCGCCAAAGAACTGCTGGTCGGCCAGAAAGTCATCAATGAGCCACGAAGTGATGAACAGCGGCCGCAGCAGGGCCTGGATGTCTTCATTGAAGGGCTGGTAGAACGGGTCGGTGTTCGTGCGCAGGTAGTGGTTGTAGACCGCATGCAGCCCCGCGCGGTGCGGTGCGCCATCGCTGAAACCAGTGGTGCTCACGCGGTGTGGGGCCAGCACGGCATGGGTGGCCATGGGCCAGTAGCCATACAGGTGTTCGCCCACCGGTATGTCCGGGTGCCGCGACGCTTGCACCGTGCCAAAGCCCCACACCGGAATGATCCCCCAGCCCGCTTCACCCGAGGGGAAGAACTGCCAGTACTGCAGCATCTCGCCCATGGCCGCGTAGGTGATGTTGTTGCTGGTGAGGGCGAACCGGTCCACCTGGACGCGGATCTCGCCGTCTTGCAGCGCTGAATCAGCTGTGGTGCGCACAGCGGTGTCGGCCAGCTGGTTCTGGCGCACGAGAAGGGTGGTGGTGCTCATGCCCGCACGCTAAGGCAAAGGCGGCGCCGGCTCAAGTACCAGGCGCCGCGTTGGCGACAGGCCGCCGCGCGGCCGCCCCGTTCTTGGAACCGGTGCTCAGCTGGCACCCGCCAGGCGCGCAAACGGCAGCGACTGCTTGACGAGGATGACGGTGCAGGGCGCGTCGCGCGCCACGCGCATGGGCACGGTGGCGATGAAGCGCTGGGTTTGCAGCCCATGGGTGGCTGCGCCCAGGATCATCATGTTGACGTGGTTGCCCTCTGCGTAGCGCACCAGGGCGTGGGCCACGTCGGTGGATTCGAGTACGTGGTAGCTCACCGGGTGCTCGGTCAGGTCCAGCGGTTGCGCCCACTGGCGCAGGCGGGCGTGGTGCAGGCGGTGCAGGGCGGTTTCGCTGCGGGTGCTGTCGCTGGTGCTGCTGGCCGAGGGCGACAGCACCGTGACGCAGGCCAGCCGCGCCCCGGGCCGGATGCCGAGTGAGCGCGCCACCGCTTCGCGCAGCGAGTACAGCGTGGCGTCCGTCACATCGCTGTGGGGCACGGCCACCATGACGATAGGGGTCTCCTCGATCTGCCGCGAAGGCAGCGGGCTGGGCTGGTAGTGCATGCCCGCCGCCCGCAGCCAGCGCTTGAAGTGAGTGCGAAACGGCGTGCCCTGGGTGCGGTGCCCTCGCTCGGTGATGCGCACCTGGGTGGGGTGGGCCAGGTCCAGGGCCAGGTGGGCGGCCGAGGGGTAGCGGCGCGCGGCTTCGGGCTCCAGGCAGCGCAGGATGATTTCCTGCAGCCACGGGGCCAGGTCGGGCCGGTGCTTGCGCGGCGGGGCCGGCGCCATCCACAGGCGCTGGCGTAGACCGCCCGTGGTGGTGGGGGCGCCAAACGGCAGCTCGCCCGTGGCCAGCTCGTACAGCATCACGCCAATGGCGAAGATGTCGCTGCGCGGGTCGCCGCGCACGCCCACCACTTGCTCGGGCGCCATCCACGCGGGCGAGCCCACGGCCTTGCGCTGCTCTTCGGCCAGCAGGTCGGGGAAGTGCGCGTGCCACGACAGGCCAAAGTCCAGCAGCACGGCATGGTTCTCGTGCGTGAAGAGCACGTTGCCGGGCTTGAGGTCGAGGTGGCAGGCGTTTTGCTGGTGCAGGCTGTGCACCGCGTGGGCCAGGGCGGTGCCCAGGCGGGCGATGAGTTCTTCGTCGGGCCGCTCGCTCGCGTCCAGCCAGTGCTGCAGGGTGTGGCCCTGCAGGTATTCCATGGTGATGTAGGGCAGCCGGTGCAGGTCGCCCGCGGCCACAAAGCGCGGCACGTGTGGCCCGGTGAGTGCGGGCAGTATTTGCAGCTCCACCTCAAAGCCCACGATGTTCTCGGCCCCGTCGCCCGCGGTCATGCGCGGGATCTTCATGGCCATGGGAAAGCCAGGGTCGGGCGCGCCGCTGGCGTACTCCACCCGGTAGATATGGGCCATGCCCCCTGCGTGGATGCAGTCGCGCACCACAAAGCCGTCCACCACGGCGCCGGGTTCCAGCAGTTTCATCGGCCTACCTCCAGGCGGTGCGCAAAGCTTGCGGGCAAGGCGCCGCCCGTGGCGAGGATGGCGGCCGCTGCATCGGCTACGGCATAGGGCACCCGCTCAAAGCGCAGATGCCAGTGGTCGGTGTCCAGCAGCGCGTACATGGCGCGCGGGTCGCCGTCGCGCGGCTGGCCGACCGAGCCCACCGTGCCCACCCACTGCCGGTGGGGCGGCACCGGCACGGGCACCCCGGCCGTGGGGGTGAAGCGCATCAGCCCCCGCCCGGTGCCCCGGTAGTACAGCGTTTGCTGGTGCACATGGCCGCAAAAGACATGCTTCACGCCCGGGTGCTTGGTGGCGGCTTCCAGGCATTCGGCGGCCACGATTTCGTTGTCTACATAGCGCCAGTTTTCGGGCGCTTCGGCGCTGGCGTGTACCAGCAGCACCCCGCCTACCTGGGCGGTGAGGGGCAAGTGGGCCAGAAAGCTGCGCTGCTCGGGGCTGAGTTGTTCGTGCGTCCACAGCGCGCCCTGTGCGGCCATGCTGTGGGCGCCCTTGTCGGTTCCTGCGGGGGGCTGCACGGCAAAGGCGTCGTGGTTGCCGCCAATCACCGTGTAACCGGCAGCGACCAAGTCCATGGCCTGCTGCACCACGTAGGCCGGGTCGGCGCCATAGCCCACCAGGTCGCCCAGCAGGGCAAAGTGATCGGCGCCATGCGCGCGGGCGTGCTGCAGGCAGGCGTCCAGCGCCTGGCGGTTGGAGTGGATGTCTGACAAAAGGGCCAGTTTCATGGTGTTCTCCCCATGTCTGCATCATGCCCCAGGGCGAAGGGGCGCCGTCTACGGTTTTCTCCGGGGGCACCCCAAAAAGCACACCGCCGGTGCTCCCTGGGCGGGGGCACCGGCGGTGTGGGGTGGGCAGAGCCCGGGGCGTTACACCAGCGTGATGGTCACGTCGATGTTGCCGCGGGTGGCGTTGGAGTAGGGGCAGACCTGGTGGGCTGCGTCCACCAGGGCCTGGGCGGCGGCGCGGTCCATGCCGGGCAGGCTCACGGCAAGCCGGGCGGCGATGCCGTAGCCCTGGCCGACCTTGCCCAGGTCCACGCTGGCGTCGATCGAGAGGTCAGCAGGCAGGCTGATCTTTTGCATGCCGGCCACGGCCTTCATGGCGCCGATGAAGCAGGCGGAGTAGCCCGCAGCGAACAGTTGTTCGGGGTTGGTGCCGGTGCCTGCGGTGCCGGGGGGCGAGAGCTTCACGTCCAGACGGCCGTCATCGGTGCGCGATGCGCCGTCGCGGCCGCCAGTGGTGTGGGCGTTGGCGGTGTAGAGAACTTGGTCGAGCTTGGCCATGGTGTCTTCCTTTGAGGTGATGCCCGCAGCGCGGGACGGTGGTGAGAATCAGTGATGCAGGAGCAACGTAGGCAGGCGGCTCAGCGCTGGCTGAGCCGTTCGCGCAGGGTTTTGAGCTGGCTGGTCAGCGCCACCAGCTCGGGCAGGGTGCACTGGCTGCTTTCCAGCACGCAGTGCGGAATGCGCTCTGCCTGGTCGCGCAGGCCCAGCCCCTGGGGCGTGAGGGCGATGCGCACCCGGCGCTCGTCCTGCGCATCGCGGGCGCGGCGAATGTGGCCGCTGGCCTCCAGCCGCTTGAGCAGCGGGGTGAGCGTGCCCGAGTCCAGGTACAAGCGCTCGCCCAGTTCCGAGACGGTGATGCCTTCCTGCTCCCACAACACCAGCATGACGAGGTACTGCGGGTAGGTCAGCCCGATGTCGTCCAGCAGGGGCTTGTACAGCTTGGTCATGGCCAGCGATGCGGAATACAGCGCAAAGCAGACCTGGTTGTCCAGCCGCAAGGCGGCGGGGCTGGGGCTGTTTTCGGAGGTGGGCGTGCGGGGCATGGGTTGAATTATTGTGTTCAATTAAATTGCGTACAATTTAATTGACGAATGCCTGCACTGCTGGCATGGGATTGCCGCTGCTTCCGAAGGGAGTTGTAAATGCTATGAAAAACGTAGCTGGTAGCGCTTGCTGAGAAGCCGCTAGAGGCTGTTTTCGTCTAAATATTCCAAGGGCTGCATCGGTGCCGCGCCCAAAAAAATGGCGGCCCGCAGGCCGCCAAGGGGCGCAGCACGGTTGCGCTGCGCGTGGGGGAAGAGGTGCGAGGGCGCCGCTCAGTACGTGTAAACGCCCTGGCCCGTCTTGCGGCCCAGGCGGCCGGCGGCCACCATTTCCTTGAGCAGCGGGCAGGGGCGGTACTTGCTGTCGCCAAACTCGGTCAGGTACACATCCATCACGGCCAGGCACACGTCCAGGCCAATCATGTCGGCCAGCGCCAGCGGGCCAATCGGCTGGTTGCAGCCCAGCTTCATGCCGGCATCGATGTCCTCGGGGGTGGCCAGGCCTTCGGCCAGCACGAAGAAGGCTTCGTTGATCATGGGCACCAGAATGCGGTTGACCACAAAGCCCGGCGCGTTCTTCACGGTGATGGGGCTCTTGCCCAGGGCCTCGGCCAGGGCCTTCACGGCGTCGTGCGTGGCGTCGCTGGTCTGCAGGCCGCGAATGATTTCCACCAGCGCCATCATCGGCACGGGGTTGAAGAAGTGCATGCCGATGAAGCGGTCGGCGCGGCTGGTGGCGGCGGCCAGCTTGGTGATGGAGATGGACGAGGTGTTCGAAGCCACGATCACCTCAGGCGCCACGATGGCATCCACCTGCTTCAAGATCTTGAGCTTGAGCTCGTAGTTCTCGGTGGCAGCCTCAATGACCAGTTGCGCGGCCTTCAGGTCGTCGTAGCTGGTCGATGTCTTGATGCGCGCCAGGGCCGCAGCCTTGTCGGCTTCGCTGATCTTTTCCTTCTTGATCAGGCGGTCCAGGCTGCCCGCCACCGTGGCCAGGCCCTTTTGCACGGCCGCGTCCGAAATATCCACCATCACCACACTGATGCCCGACACCGCACAAGCCTGTGCAATGCCATTGCCCATGGTGCCCGCGCCGATGATGCCAACCGTTTGAATCGTCATAAAAAGAGCTTTCTTCCAAGTGAAACAGACGCCTGCATGGTAAGGGACGCGGCGGTGCGGGCCGTTGGAACCTCGGGAAAGTTCCTGAGTAAAAAGCACGGCCGTTCGGTTATCTTGCAGGTGGCCACTGTGCTTGGCCGGGGGAAGATGTAAACATGTTCGACTACATCGTGGTGGGCGGGGGCTCGGCCGGGGCCGTGCTGGCAGGGCGTTTGACGGAGGACCCCGCCGTGCGGGTGTCCCTGCTGGAAGCCGGACCGGCCGACCGCAGCGTGCTGATCCACTGCCCCGCAGGGCTGGCCGCCATGGCGCGGCTGGAGCTCAACAGCTGGCGCCAGAGCACGGTACCGCAACCGGGGCTCAACGGCCGGCGCGGCTACCAGCCCCGGGGCAAAGTGCTGGGCGGCAGCAGCTCGGTCAACGCCATGATTTACGTGCGTGGCCAACCGGCCGACTACGACCACTGGGCCGCCCAGGGCAACCCCGGCTGGGGCTGGGCCGATGTGCTGCCCTACTTTGTGCGTGCCGAACACAACGAAAGCATCAGCGGCCCCTTGCACGGGCAGGGCGGGCCCTTCAACGTGGCCGACCTGCGCTCGCCGCACCGCGTGAGCCAGAGCTTTGTGCACGCCGGGGTGCAGGCGGGCTACCCGCACAACCTGGACTTCAACGGGCCAGACCAGGAAGGCGTGGGCCTGTACCAGGTCACCCACAAGAATGGGGAACGCCACAGCACCGCCAAGGGCTACCTCACGCCGCACCTGGGCCGGCCTAACCTGCAGGTCATCACCGGCGCGCAGGCCACGCGGGTGCTGATGGAGGGCCGCCGTGCGGTGGGCGTGCAATACCGCCAGGGTGGGCAGCTCAAGGAAGTGCGCGCCGCGCGCGAAGTGCTGCTCAGCGCCGGGGCGCTACTGTCGCCCCAGCTGCTGATGCTCTCAGGCATTGGCCCCGGCGCGCAGTTGCAGCAGCACGGCATTGCCGTGGTGCACGATTTGCCTGGCGTGGGCGAGCACCTGCACGACCACCCCGACGTGGTGCTGCTGTATGACGCGCCACACCTCAAGGACCTGTTCGGCGTGTCGGCCGAGGCGGCGGTGCGCATTGCGCGCGGTGTGATGGACTGGCGCCGCGCCCGCACCGGCATGCTCACCACCAACTACGCAGAGGCGGGTGGTTTCATCCGCAGCAGCGCGGCCGAGTCTGCGCCGGATTTGCAGCTGCATTTCGTCATCGGCAAGCTGGTGGACCATGGCCGCAAAACCGCGCTGGGCCACGGCTATTCATCGCATGTGTGCCTGCTGCAGCCGCGCAGCCGGGGGCGGGTGGCCCTGGCCAGTGCGGACCCCATGGCCCTGCCGCTGGTAGACCCGAACTTCCTGGCCGATGAGGACGACCTGCAGCGCATGGTGCGCGGGGTGCGCCGCATGCGCGACATCCTGTCGCAACCGGCCCTGGCCGACCTGGGCGGCAAGGAGCTGCCCGTGTCTGCAAGTGCGCAGACGGATGCCGAGATTGCCCAGTTCATCCGCAGCCATGCCGATTCCATCTACCACCCCGTGGGCAGCTGCCGCATGGGCCCTGGGCCCATGGACGTGGTGGATGCGCAGCTGCGTGTGCACGGCGTGCAGGGGCTGCGGGTGGTGGACGCCTCCGTCATGCCGCGCATCATCAGCGGCAACACCAACGCCCCCACGGTGATGGTGGCCGAAAAGGCGGTGGACTTGCTGCGCGCCAGCGCCGCCTGAGGTTATGGGGCTGCTTCAGCCGCGAAAGCGCCGCCGCGTCAGCGCCAGTGCCAGCCAGAAGGCCACCACCGTGGTGGCTGCCAGCACAACGCCGTGGCGCAGCGGCTGCTGGGGCCACTGGTCCATGAACAGGGGGCGCACCAGCTCCACCGCATTGGTCAGCGGCAGCCAGTCCGAGATCGCGCGCACCAGCGGCGGCAGCTGCTCGCGCGGGAAGAACACGCCCGACAAAAACATCATGGGCGTGAGCACCAGCGTGAAGTAGTACGTGAAAAAGTCGTACCCCTTGGCCAGCGCATTGAAGATGAGGGCAATGCTGGAGAACATGATGCCCACGAACAGCAGCACCGGCCACGCCACCAGCAACTTGGGGCTGTGGCTGATGCCCAGGGCCAGCATCACCCCCAGGATGGCCGTGACGGTGAACAGCGCCTTGAACGCGGCCCACAGCATCTCGGCCAGCACCACATCGTCGAGCGTGACGGGCGCGTTCATGATGCCGTCCCAGGTCTTTTGCACATGCATGCGCGAAAACGCCGAGTACAGCGCCTCAAAGCTGGCCGCGTTCATCGCGCTCATGCAGATCGAGCCGCTGGCCAAAAACAGGATGTAGGGCACCTTGGCATCTGAGCCCGCGCCGCCCACGCTCACCTGCCCCACCAGCGCGCCCATGCCGTAGCCAAAGGCCACCAGCCACATCAGCGGCTCGGCAATGTTGCCCACCAGGCTGGGAATGGCCAGCTTGCGCCACACCAGCAGGTTGCGCAAAAACACCGGCCACCAGCGGGCCGACAACGCAGGCGGGCGCCAGACCGAAGCCGGTGCGGGTGGGCGGGGGCGCAAGGCGCTGGGCGTGGTACTCATGGGGCTATTGTGCGGCGTGCGGTAGAGCCTGTGGATGCGCTCCTGCGAGAGGCGCAGCAGGTTCTCAGGCTTTGCGCAGCAGGCAAAATCCTGGCCGACCCTGTTCAGCATCGTCTTGACCCCGTTTCACATCCACCGTTTGAAGGCCCTGCCCATGACCACCCTCGGAACCCCTCTGTCCCCCCATGCCACCAAAGTCATGCTGCTCGGCTCGGGAGAGCTGGGCAAGGAAGTGCTGATCGCGCTGCAGCGCCTGGGCGTGGAAACCATTGCGGTAGACCGCTACGACAACGCTCCCGGCCAGCAAGTGGCCCACCACGCACGCACTATCACCATGAGCGACCCGGCCCAGCTCAAGGCGCTGATCGAAGCCGAGCGCCCGCATCTGGTGGTGCCCGAGATCGAAGCCATTGCCACCCCCATGCTCGAAGAGCTGGAAGCCGCTGGCACCGTGCGCGTGATCCCCACCGCCCGCGCCGCCCGCCTGACCATGGACCGCGAGGGCATCCGCGTGCTGGCCGCTGAAACGCTGGGCCTGCCCACCAGCCCGTACAAGTTCTGCAATTCGCTAGCGGAGTTGCAGGCTGCGATTCATTCAGGCATCGGCTACCCCTGCATCGTCAAGCCCGTGATGAGCAGCTCGGGCAAGGGCCAGAGCAAGATCGACGGCCCGGCCGATGTGCAAAAGGCCTGGGACTACGCCATGGCCGGTGGCCGCGTGAGCCACGGCCGCGTCATTGTCGAAGGCTTCATCGACTTTGACTACGAAATCACCCAGCTCACCGTGCGTTCGGTCGGCGCCGATGGCCAGATCGTCACCAGCTTCTGCGACCCCATCGGTCATGTGCAGGTGAGCGGCGACTACGTGGAAAGCTGGCAGCCCCACCCCATGCACCCTGCGGCGCTGGAGAAATCGCGCCAGATTGCCAAGGCCGTCACCGACAACCTGGGTGGCCAGGGCCTCTTCGGCGTGGAGCTGTTCGTCAAGGGTGAGCAGGTCTGGTTCAGCGAAGTCAGCCCCCGCCCGCACGACACGGGTCTGGTCACGCTGTGCACCCAGCACCAGAGCGAGTTCGAGTTGCATGCCCGCGCCATCCTGGGCCTGCCCGTGGACGCCAGCCTGCGCAACCCCGGCGCCAGCGCTGTGATCTATGGCGGCATGGAAGCCCAAGGCGTTGTGTTTGACGGCGTGGACGAGGCCCTGCGCGTGCCCGGCACCGACCTGCGCCTGTTCGGCAAACCCGAGAGCTTTGCCAAGCGCCGCATGGGCGTGGCCCTGGCGCGTGCGGCGGATGTGGAAACAGCGCGCAGCAACGCCAAGCTGGCGGCTGGCAAGGTCAAGCCGCGCAAGGCTTGAGGCTGCGTTTTTAAGTGAAATGGGCCGCTAGCGCTTATTCAGTAAGCGCTGGCAGCTATCATTTTTGATGGCTTGGGTGGATGCGCGGACACCTGACGCCACGCTGGCGCCTCACTCCCGAATCTGCCGTCCCGTCAGCTTGAGGAACAAGTCTTCCAGGTTGGCAGGGCGGTGCAGCGTCCGCAGGTGGCCATGCTGGCCCAGCGCCTGCAACAGGGGCTGGGCGTTCTGCGTGTAGAAGAACACCGTCTCGCCGCTGATCTCCACGCGGGCGGCCAGGGCACGCAGGTTCGCGTCTTCGGCCAGCGCCACGGCGCCCACGCCGAAGACTTCGACCACATCGCTTTCCAGGTGCTGGGCGATCAGCTCGCGTGGCTTGCCTTCGGCGATTTTTTTGCCGTGGTCCAGCACCAGCAGGCGCGAGCACAGGCGCTCGGCCTCGTCCATGAAGTGGGTGGTCAGCAAGATGGAAGTGCCTTGCTGCAGCAGCAGTTGCAGGCGCTCCCACATCAGGTGGCGGGCCTGCGGGTCGAGGCCGGTGGTGGGTTCGTCCAGCAGCAGCAGGCGCGGGCGGTTGACGAGGGCGCGGGCCAGCGACAGGCGCCGCTTCATCCCGCCCGACAGTTCACCGGGCTTGGCATGGGCCTTGTGCGTAAGTGCGGCAAATTCCAGCAACTGAGGCGCCCGTTCGTCCATGACGCGTGGCGCCAGTCCGAAATAGCGACCGAACACGCGCAGGTTTTCCAGGCAGGTGAAGTCGGGGTCGAGCGAGTCGAACTGCGTCACCACGCCGATCTCGGCCTTGATGGCCAGGGCGTCGCGCGGCATCTGCAGCAGAGGGCCGCCGCCAGCGGGCTGGTAATGGATGCTGCCGCCGTCGGGTGCCGTGAGGCCCAGGCACATGCGGATGGTGGTTGTCTTGCCCGCGCCGTTGGGGCCGATGACGCCCAGGCATTCTCCGGGTGCCATGGAGAACGACACGTCGTTGACCACGGCGGCCTCGCCATAGCGCTTGCTCAGGTGACGGACCTCGAACAGGGAAGCGACCAGGGAAGGATGTGTGGTGGGGGTGTCCATGAAGCAATTGTGGATGAAATTGGCAATTGGAGCCCTGGATGAAAGCGCCAAAAGCTATAAATTCAATAGCATTCGGATGGGAGGGCGGGGTGCATTGACGGGCATCAAAGTCTATTAAATTGCCTTACTAATTGAATGGATGCTTCTGTCAATCCGGGCATACTATGAGTTGGTAACAAAAGTGCGAAAGGGCACGCATGGATAAGCAAGCTTCCCCGGGTTCACCGTACGAGCGGCAGCGCCAGACCGCCAAGGCGCTGGACGAAACCGTTCAGGCCCAGATGGCACGCGTCAACATGGGGCTCTCGCCCGTGTCCACGGCGCTGGCAGCGGCCGACTGGGCCATGCACCTGGCGCTCTCGCCCGGGCGGCAGATGGTGCTGGGGCAGCGTGCCCTGGCGTTGGCGCAGCAGGCCTGGCTGGCGTCGGCGCGACCGGCGACCGATGATGAAGGTGCCACCCCGTCCGAGAAAGATGCACGCTTTCGCGACGAAAGCTGGCAGCACTGGCCCTTCAATGCCCTGAAGGAGGGCTTCAAGGCCAGCGATGCCTGGTGGCGTGAGGCGGCCCAGGTCGATGGCATGACGCGCCACCATCAGCATGTGGTGGACTTCTTCACCCGGCAGGCGCTCGATGCGCTGTCGCCCTCGAACTGGCCGTTCACGAATGCCGAGGCGCAGCAACGGGCGCGCGAGACCGGCGGGCAGAGCCTGCTGAGCGGGTTCCAGCACTTCACCGAAGATCTGAAAAAGCACCACGGCGCCCGGTCCGATGCCGACCCGCAAACGCTGGAGCCTCTCACCTTCGAGGTGGGCAAGGACGTGGCCGTCACGCCGGGCAAGGTGGTGTTCCGCAACCACCTGATCGAGCTGATCCAGTACGCGCCCACCACCGACAAGGTTTACCCGGAGCCGTTGCTCATCGTGCCCTCGTGCATCATGAAGTACTACATCCTGGACCTGTCGCCCGCCAATTCCATGGTCCGCTATCTGGTGGCCCAGGGCTACACGGTGTTCATCGTTTCGTGGCGCAACCCCGATGCTTCCGACCGCGACCTGGGCATGCAGGACTACCTGCGCCTGGGCGTGATGGAGGCCATGGCGGCGGTCAAGGAGCGCACGAAGGCGCCGCGCATCCACGCGCTGGGCTACTGCCTGGGCGGCACCTTCCTGGCCATGGTGGCCGCAGCCCTGGGACACAAGAGCCGCGCAACGCAGGGCAAGGGCCAGGCGCGCGAACACGCCGCCTTCCCGCCCCACATGCCCGAGCTGGCCTCGGTCACGCTGCTGGCGGCGCAAACCGACTTCAGCGAACCGGGCGAGATGGGCGTCTTCATCGACGACGACCAGATTCAGGCGCTGCGCCAGGACATGGAGCGCAAGGGCTATTTCTCGGGCAAGGCCATGGCGGGCTCGTTCCAGTTCCTCAACTCGCGCGATCTGGTCTGGTCGCGCAACACGCGCCGATACCTGCTGGGCCAGGACGAGGTGGATTTCGACCTCATGAGCTGGAACGCCGACCTCACGCGCCTGCCCGCGCGCATGCATTCCGAATACCTGTCTTCGCTGTTCCTCAACAACGCCCTGGCCGCAGGCCAGTACCGCGTGGGCGGCGTGGGAGTGGCGCTGATGGATATCCATGCGCCCATGCTGGTGGTGGGCACTACACGCGACCATGTTTCGCCCTGGCGTTCGGTCTACAAGATCCATCTGCAGACCGACACGCATGTCACCTTCGTTCTGGCGGCGGGAGGACACAACGCCGGCATCGTCTCCGAGCCTGGCCGCGCCCGGCGCAGCTACCAGATTGCCGCCACCGAAGACGGCCAGGGCTGGACAGGCCCGGAAGAGTGGGAGGCCCATGCACCGGTGCGTGAGGGTTCCTGGTGGGAGGCCATGGACGCCTGGCTCAAGGAACGTTCGGGCAAGCCCGTGGCGCCGCCTGCCATGGACCCGGCGCATGTGTTGTGCGATGCCCCTGGTGAATACGTCATGGTGCGCTATGCCGACTGACGGCCCGGAAGTCGATGGTCCGGTGGCCGACCAGCTGCGCCGCATGAGCGCCTTGGTGCGCGAGCTGAGCGCACGCATCGCCCGTCTGGCCACCAGCCTGGGCGTGGACCTGGAAAACGAGGCCGAGCTGGAGCGGGTGTTGCACATCGATGCCGGGCGCGTACCGCAGCCCGACCGCCGGGTCACGCCCGACCGGCGCACCGCAACCCGAAACGGCATGAGCCCGGACCGTCGCAAGGCCCACCTGCGTGAAGAGTTGCGTGGCCTGCTGGTGCTGCGCTACGGCGTGGCCCGCAGCTATGTGGACCGCGTGGGTGTGGATGCCACGCGCCACATCCTGGTGTCTGCGCAAGAGCAGCTCGTGCGCGAAGGCTTCAAGCCTGGCGCGGACGGCGCCAACCTCAAGCGCCTGTTCGATCAGAACTGATCCCCGCGCATGGGCCCGGTGTGTCTGCGGCCCCGCGCTTTTTCTTGTTTTCCGGAATTTCCAACGCATGACGAAAAAACCCAACGCATTCAACCTGGCGGGCAAAAAGGGCCTGATCCTGGGACTGGCCAACGAAAACAGCATTGCCTGGGGCTGCACCGAGCTGGCCCATCAGATGGGCGCCGAGCTGGTGGTGTCCTGCCTCAACGAAAAGGCGCGCAGCTTCGTCGAGCCGCTGACCGGGCCGCTGGGCGTGGACCTGGTGGGCTGCAACGTCGAGCAGGACGGCGAGCTCGAAGCGCTGGTGGCGCATGCGGTGCAGCGCCTGGGACGGCTGGATTTCGTGATCCATTCGATCGCATGGGCGCCGCTGGAAGACCTGCACGGCCAGGTGATCGACAGTTCGCGCAAGGGCTTCTCGCGCGCCATGGAGGTGTCATGCCACTCCTTTGCCGAACTGGCCAAGCTGTGCGTGCCGCACATGTCGGCGGGCGGCAGCCTGCTGAGCATGACCTACCTGGGCGCCGAAGAAGCCGTGCCGCACTATGGCTTGATGGGGCCGGTGAAGGCTGCGCTCGAATCCATGGTGCGCTACATGGCGCTGGAACTGGGGCCCCAGGGCATCCGCGTACACGCTGTCTCGCCCGGCCCCATACTGACACGGGCGGCCTCGGGCATTGCCAGTTTCGACGAACTGATGGCCAATGCCATGCTCAAGGCGCCGCTCAAGCGCCTGGTCACGCTGGAGGAAATCGCCCAGCTCAGCGCCTTCCTGTGCTGCGATGCGTCTTCCGGCATGACCGGCCAGACTATTTATGTGGATGGCGGCTGTCACGCAGTGGCCTAGGATGCAGTACACCCCCCTGCGTCGCTTCGCGCCTTCCCCCCGCTCTCGCCTCGCTGTGCGAGGCGGGCAGGGGGACGCCACCAGCGCCCTCACAGCGGAATACTGGCGGCCCTTGCGCGGTGGCTGCTGGCCTGGGTCGCCCCCGTTTTCAACGCCGGGTCATCTGGTTGAATTCTCATCTGCATGCATCCGCTCTGTTTTTTTAAGGATTTCCGCAACATGAACATGGCACCGAACACCGAATGGCTGGAAAACGTCACCTACGACGAACTCTCCGTGGGCCAGAGCGCGCGCCTGCTGCGCACCCTGACGCAGGCCGATATCCAGGCTTTCGCTGCTGTCTCGGGGGACACCAACCCGGCCCACCTGAACCACGAATACGCCAACGACACGCTGTTCCACGGCGTCATTGCCCATGGCATGTGGGGTGGCGCGCTGATTTCGGCGCTGCTGGGCACCCAGTTCCCCGGCCCGGGAACCATCTACCTGGAGCAGGTGCTGCACTTCACCAAGCCGGTGCGCATTGGCGACACGCTTACCGTGACGGTGACCGTGACGAGCAAGGACGATGAAAAGAAGCGCATCGAACTCGACTGCGCGGTGCTCAACCAGAAGGGCCAGAGCGTGCTGCACGGCACGGCCCGCGTGCTGCCACCCACCACCAAGGTGCGGATCCCCAAGGTCAATGCGCCGCAGATCCAGCTGTTCGACCCCGGGGCGCGGTTCAAGGAGCTGCTGTCGCTGGCCGACGGCATGCCCGCCGTGCGCTGCGCCGTGGTGCACCCGTGCGACGTGGGCTCGCTCAGCGGCGCCATGGATTCCGCGCACTACGGCCTGATCATTCCGGTGCTTATCGGCCCCGAGGCGCGCATCCGTGCGGTGGCCTCTGAAGCAGGCATCAACCTCGACGGGGTGGAGATCCACTCGGTCGAACACAGCCACGCGGCGGCGGAGCTGGCGGCCGCCATGGCGGCGCGCCGCGAGGTCGAGGTGCTGATGAAAGGCAGCCTGCACACCGACGAGATGATCAAGGCCGTGCTGGCCCAGCCCGCGCTGCGCACAGGGCGGCGCATGTCGCATGTGTTCCGCTTTGACGTGCCGCTCTACCCCAAGCCCTTGCTCATCACCGATGCCGCGCTGAACATCCGCCCCAGCCTGGCGGAGAAGCAGGACATCATCCAGAACGCGATCGACTTCGCGCGCATCCTCGGCGTGGAGACCCCGAAGGTGGCCATTCTCTCGGCGGTGGAGACCGTGAGCCCCAACATCCCGTCCACGCTGGACGCCGCCGCCCTGTGCAAGATGGCCGACCGGGGCCAGATCAAGGGGGGGTTGCTTGATGGCCCGCTGGCCTTCGACAACGCCATCTCGGCCCAGGCCGCCGAGATCAAGCACATCGAGTCGCGCGTGGCGGGTGACGCCGACATCCTGGCCGTGCCCGACCTGGAGAGCGGCAACATGCTCGCCAAACAGCTGGAATACCTGGCGGGGGCCTCGGGCTCGGGCATCGTGCTCGGCGCGCGCGTGCCGATCGCGCTCACCAGCCGCGCCGACGGCCCCACGACCCGCGTTTCGTCGGCCCTGCTGGCCACGCTGGCGGCCTACGACGCGCGCCGCCAGCGCCAGCTGCAGGCAGCGGCGCAGTCCAACGCCTGAGAGGTGGCGGTCATGGCCATTCTTGCCGTCAACGCGGGCTCGTCCTCGCTCAAGTTCTCCCTGCACCCGCTGCGGCTCGGGCAGGTGCAGCCGAATGTGCTCAGCGGCAACATCGAAGGCCTGGAGCCCGGTGGCCAGCCCGAGATGGCCTGGACCTTTGCCGGCCAGCCGCGCCGCGAGGCGGTGAGCGGCCCGGGCGAGACGCCTTTTGTGCAGGCCCTGGCCCGCCTGCGCGAACTGCTGGCAGGCCTGGAGGGCGCGCCCCCCATCACGGCCGTGGCGCACCGCGTGGTGCATGGCGGCGAGGATTTTCGCGATAGCGTGCTTGTCACCGATGCGGTGCTCGAACGCCTGGCGCGCCTCAACTCCCTGGCGCCGCTGCACCAGCCGCACAACCTGGCGGGTATCCGTTCGTTCCGCCAGGCCTTTCCGGCGCTGCCGCAGGTGGCCTGTTTCGACACGGCTTTCCACGCCGGCCTGTCCGAGGTGGCCAGCGCTTTTGCCCTGCCGACCGCTCTGACCGAACAGGGTGTTCGGCGCTATGGCTTCCATGGCCTGTCGTACCACTACATCATGGACACGCTGCAGGAGCGCTCGCCGCGCGCGCAGGGACGCGTGCTCATGGCCCACCTGGGCAACGGCGCCAGCCTGTGCGCGGCCCGGGCCGGGCGCAGCGTGGCCACCACCATGGGTTTTTCGGCGCTTGACGGTCTGATGATGGGCACGCGCAGCGGCACGCTCGACGCGGGTGTGCTGCTCTACCTGATGGAGCAGGGCTGGGACCATGACCGCATCCAGAAGCTGCTCTACAAGCAGAGCGGCCTGCTCGGCGTCTCGGGCATCTCGGCCGACATGCGCCGCCTGCGTGCCGACGGCAGCGCGGCGGCGCAGCGCGCCATCGACCAGTTCATCTACCGCGTGGTGCGCGAGTCGGGCGCCATGGCGGCCAGCATGGGCGGGCTGGATGTGCTGGCCTTCAGCGGCGGCATCGGCGAGAACGATGCTGCCCTGCGCACCCAGGTGTGCGACCAGCTCGGCTGGATGGGGGTGCGCATGGACGCAGCGCGCAATGCCGGTGTGCCGGGTGACGCGGCCCATGCGATCCATGCCGAGGGCAGTGCCGTGGAGGTCTGGGTCGTTCCGACCGACGAGGGCCGCGTGGCCGCACGCGAGGCGGCCCGCCTGCTGCACCCGGCTGACGATGCCGGTGCGATGGAAAACAATCGATAAAAGTGGCTATGTCGATTGCTGGTCAAGCGCTGATAGCTATTTAATTCATAGCATCTTGGGTCGCACTGTGCAGGCGGCCGCGCCCGTCGGTCTTGGCCTCGTAGAGTGCCCTGTCGGCCCGTGCCAGCAGTGGCTGAATGCTGGTGTCATCAGGCCGCAGCACGGCCAAGCCAGCGCTGAAATCGATCTCCAGGCCCAGTTCGGCAGGGGCCGCCTGCCGCAGGCGCTGGCGCAGCCGCTGGTCGAGCGGCGCGCCGGCCGATGCGTCGCTGTGCAGCAGTAGGCAGAACTCCTCGCCGCCCAGGCGCGCGGCCAGGTCGCCGTCGCGGCGCGTTTCCTTGAGCAGGCGGCTGAACAGTTGCAGAGCGCGGTCGCCCACCTCATGGCCATGGGTGTCGTTCACCTGCTTGAAATGGTCCAGATCGAGCATGAGGGCGGTGGGCGGCAGGTCATGGCGCCGGGCGTGCGCCAGCATGGCCTGGGCGCGCTTCTCGAAGCCACGCCGGTTGGGCAGGCTGGTCAGTGCGTCGGTCACGGCGAGTTCGCGCAGCTTGATCTCGGCTTCGTCGCGCCAGGCCACCAGCATGGCGATGGTGTTGAGCACCACCGTCACGCAGGCGCCCAATGCAAAGGCCAGGTTGACCGGATGGGGTGTGCGAAAGCTGGGGTACTGGTCGGTGAAGGCACCCACGATGCCACGTGCCAGAGTCAGGCCCGCCATGGTCAGCATGCTGACGAAAATCAATCTGCGCCAGCCCGTCTCTGCGGGCCGCTGGGGTTGCAGCGTGGCGCGTGCCACCAATAGCGTGACCGCAGCCAGCAGGGTGTTGGCCCAGCCCACGCGGATGGCATAGCTGCCGAAGCTCGAAAAATAGCCCAGCGGCGTGGCCACCACGAGCACCAGCAGCAGGCGCGGCCAGGGCCGGGGGCCCAGCCATCCGGCGAGCGCACGGTAGTTCATCCACTGCGCCGCCGACCCGCAGCCGATGGAGACCGTGGACAGGATGCGGTCGGCCAGTGTGGCAGGAACGTAGGTGGATGCGATGATGGCCGCCCAGGCCAGGGCCTGCAACAGCAGGCTGGCCTGCACGTAGCGGGCGGATGCGCTGATGTTCCGACCCATGATGAGCGGCAGCGATGCCGAGATCATGAACAGGCTGATGGCCGTGGTGGCCAGCAGGGTCAGAAAATCCAGCTGCATGGCTCTGGATTATTGGAAAGCCACCTCGGCAAAGCTGCGCAGCTTGCGGCTGTGCAGGCGGGCCATGCCTTCGGCGCGCAGCATTTCCAGCGCGCGGATGCCGATGCGCAGGTGCTGGTCCACGCGCTCGCGGTAAAAGTGGTTGGCCATGCCGGGCAGCTTGATCTCGCCGTGCAGGGGCTTGTCGCTCACGCACAGCAGGGTGCCGTAGGGCACGCGAAAGCGAAAGCCGTTGGCCGCGATGGTGGCGCTTTCCATGTCCAGCGCCACGGCGCGGCTTTGGCTGAAGCGGCGCTGGGGCTGGTTGTCGGGCAGCAATTCCCAGTTGCGGTTGTCGGTGCTGGCCACGGTGCCGGTGCGCATGATGCGCTTGAGGTCGGCACCGCTCACGCCAGTCACGCCTGCCACGGCGGATTCAAGGGCGAGCTGAATCTCGGCCAGCGCGGGGATGGGCACCCACAGCGGCAGTTCTTCGTCCAGCACATGGTCTTCGCGCACATAGCCGTGGGCCAGCACGTAGTCGCCCAGCTGCTGGCTGTTGCGCAGGCCCGCGCAGTGGCCCAGCATGATCCAGGCGTGCGGGCGCAGCACGGCGATGTGGTCGGTGATGTTCTTGGCGTTGGCCGGGCCCACGCCGATGTTGACCATGGTGATGCCGCTGTGGTCGGCGCGCACCAGGTGGTAGGCGGGCATTTGCGGCAGGCGCGGGGGCGGGGCTCCCAGTTCGTCGCCGGGCTCGGCGCTCAACCCCACACGGCGCGTCACCACGTTGCCGGGTTCGATGAAGGCGATGTATTCGCTGTCAGGCTTGGCCATTTCTTCATGGCCCAGGCGCACGAATTCGTCGATATAGAACTGGTAGTTGGTGAACAGCACAAAGTTCTGGAACGCGCGCGGCGAGGTGCCGGTGTAGTGGCGCAGGCGGTGCAGCGAATAGTCCACGCGCGGTGCGGTGAACAGCGACAGGGGCTGCGCCTCGCCGGGCTTGGGCTCCCAGGTGCCGTTGGCAATGCCGTCGTCCATGGCGGCCAGGTCGGGCAGGTCGAACACGTCGCGCATCAGCGTGCGGCGCTCGACGCTCATCTGGCCTTCCACATGGTCGTGTTCGCTGAACGAGAAGTGCACCGGGATGGGCTGGTGGCTGGTGCCCACTTCCAGTTCCACGCCATGGTTGTGCAGCAGCAGCTGGAATTGCTCCAGGTAGTACGCGTGGTACAGGTCGGGGCGCGTCAGCGTGGTCTCGAACCGGCCGGGCCCGGCCACAAAGCCATAGGCCAGCAGGGCCACGTCGGGGTGGGGCTTGGCGCGGGCCACGGTGTCCGTCTGGATGCGCACATAGGGGTAGCACGCGCGTACGCGGCTGGGCAGGGTTTCGCCCGCCACAAAGCGCTGCATGTGGTCGCGTAGCAGACCGATCTGGTGGTTGTAGATGTGGTGCACCTGGGCCAGGGCCGATTCGGCCGTGGTGTGGCGGGTGGGGGCGATGAAAGCAGAGGATGTGGGGGCCATGGCGCTATTGTCCACAAGCTTTCTGACAGGCCGTAACAAGCTGCCAGAATGGCGAAAGGCACCCGCGGGGTGCAGGAGCGGGCATGCAGGATTTGCAGGGTTTTTATGCCGCGCTGGCCGTGCTGGCCAGTGCTTTGGGCTGTGGGTTGCTGATGGGCATTGAGCGCGAACGCCGCAAGGGCAGCGGGCCACACCGCGCCTTGGCAGGGGTGCGCTCGTTCACGCTGGCCAGCCTGTCGGGGGCGGCAGCGGCGCTGTCGGGTTCGGTGGCCCTGCTGGGGGCTGGTGCCGCGTTTGTGGCCGCGCTGGGCGTGGTGGCCTATGCCCGCGACCGCTCGGAAAACCCTGGTGTTGCCACCGAAATCGCCCTGCTGCTGGCCTACCTGATTGGCGTGCTGTGCGCCAGTGACCGCCTGCTGGCCGCCGCCCTGGCCGTGATGGTGACGGGCCTGCTGGCGCTGCGGGCGCCCCTGCACGAATTTTCAAACCACTGGCTGCAGCCAGGCGAGGTGCGCAGCGGCCTGGTGCTGGCGGCGCTGGTGCTGCTGGTGTTCCCGCTGGTGCCCAACCAGCCGCTCATGCAGGGGCTGCTGAACCCGCAGGTGGTGTTCCGCCTGGTGATCGTGCTGCTGGTGATCCAGTCGCTGGCGCACGTGGCGCGGCGGCTGATGCAGGCACGCCAGGCCGTGGTGCTGTCGGCCCTGGCTTCCGGGTTTGTTTCCAGCACGGCCACCATTGCCAGCCTGGGCATGGACGTGCGCGCTGGCAAGGCGCCCGCCCGCGCGCAGGCTGCGGGGGCGGTGCTGTCTTGTGTGGCCACGGCGCTGCATGTGCTGGTGGTGGCGGCCACGGTGCAGCCGCATTGGCTGGCGCACCTGGCGCTGCCTGCGTTGGCTGGGGCCGGGGTGGCGGCCATTTGGGGCTTGTGGCTGCTGTGGGGTGCGGCCGACCAGTCCACCGCCAAAGCGCCGCTGCAGGCCGATGCGCCCATGTTCAAACTGCGCGACGTGGTTTTGATCACCCTGCTGCTCACCGGCATTCAGGTGGGCGTGGCATGGCTGGAGCGCACCCAGGGCAACGCCGGGATGATGGCAGGCGCCTTGCTGGCCGCGCTGGCCGATGTGCACGCTGCCGCTGCGGCGGTGCTGATGCACGCCCTGCCCACCGAGCCCGAGGCCGTGGGCGTGGAACGCGCCTTGATGGCGGCGCTGCTGGTGCACGCGGTGAGCAAAAGCGTGGTGGCCTGGGTGAGCGGCGGCGGCGCTTACGCGCTGGCGGTGGCGCCGGGGGTGCTGGCGCACACGCTGGCATTCGTGGGGGTGCTGGTACTGGTCTGAAAAGCGTGGGGCCGGATAATCGGCCCCATGACCTCCAAAGAAAACCAAGCCAGCACGGACTTCAGCACGCTGGCGCTGAGCCCTGCCACGTTGGCGAACCTGCAGCAGCTGGGCTACACCACGATGACCCCGATCCAGGCGGCCAGCCTGCCCCCTGCGCTGCTGGGCAAAGACCTCATCGCCCAGGCCAGCACCGGCAGCGGCAAAACCGCCGCGTTTGCCCTGGCCCTGCTGGCCAACCTCAACCCCCGCCGCTTTGCGGTGCAGGCCCTGGTGCTGTGCCCCACGCGTGAACTGGCCGACCAGGTGACTGCCGAGATCCGCCGCCTGGCGCGGGCCGAAGAAAACATCAAGGTCGTGACCCTGTGCGGTGGCGTGCCGCTGCGCGGGCAGATGCTGAGCCTGGAGCACGGCGCACACATCGTGGTGGGCACACCCGGCCGCGTGATGGACCACCTGGAGCGCCAGCACCTCACACTCGAAGCGCTCAACACCCTGGTGCTGGACGAAGCCGACCGCATGCTGGACATGGGCTTCTTCGACGACATCGTGACCGTGGCGCGCCAGTGCCCCAAGGAGCGGCAGACCCTGCTGTTCTCGGCCACCTACCCCTTGGCAATAGCCAAGCTCAGCGCCCAGTTCATGAAGCAGCCCGTGCAGATCACGGTGCAGGCCCAGCATGCCGAGGGCAAGATTGAGCAGCGCTGGTACGAGGTGAAGAACAGCGAGCGCCTGCACGTGGTGTCGCAGCTGCTCAACCACTTCCGCCCCGAATCATCCATCGCGTTTTGCAACACCAAGCAGCAGTGCCGCGACCTGGTAGGCGTGCTGCAAGCCCAGGGCTTCAGCGCGCTGGCGCTGTACGGCGAGCTGGAACAGCGCGAGCGCGACCAGGTGCTGGTGCAGTTTGCGAACCGCAGCTGCTCGGTGCTGGTGGCCACCGATGTGGCCGCGCGCGGGCTGGACATTGCCAACCTGGCCGCCGTCATCAACGTGGACGTGACGCCCGACCCCGAAGTCCACATCCACCGCATTGGCCGCACCGGCCGGGGCGATGCGCAAGGCCTGGCGCTGAACCTGGTCAGCATGGACGAGATGGGCTATGTGGGCAAGATCGAGGTGCTGCAAGGCCGCGAATCCACCTGGTTCCCTCTGGCCGACTTGAAGCCCACGGGCAACGGCCCGCTGGTGCCCCCCATGGCCACCATCCAGATCGTGGGTGGGCGCAAGGAAAAAATTCGCGCCGGCGACGTGCTGGGCGCGCTGACGGGCGACATGGGCTACACCCGCGAGCAGGTGGGCAAGATCAACGTGAACGACTTCTCCACCTATGTGGCGGTGGACCGCGCCATTGCCGCGCAGGCCGCGGCGCGCCTGAACAGCGGCCGCGTCAAGGGCAAGAGCGTGAAGGCGCGGTTGATCGAGGACGAGCGCGGCTGACATCTCTGGCGACCGGCGCAGTCGTGGCGTTGACAGCTGCCCCGCCCGGTGGTCGCTACCATCGTCGCTCCTGAACCGTGGAGCCCGCATGCACGCCCCTCTTGCGATCAAGCAACCCGCACGCTGGCGTGTCATCGTGGCGGGCATTTGTGCGCTCATCCTCACGGTGGGGCTGGCGCGCTTTGCCTACACGCCCATGCTGCCCATCATGCGCGAGCAGGCGGGCCTCACGCACTGGGCGGCGGGGTGGCTGGCCACCGTCAACTATGCCGGCTACATGGCGGGCACCTTGCTCGCAGCCTCTATCAACGACCTGGGGCGCAAGTACCTGATCTACCGCTGCGGCCTGGTGATTGCCATGGTCAGCACGGCGGCGATGGGCTGGACAGACAGCGTGCCCGTCTGGTCCGTGCTGCGGTTTGTGGCGGGGTTTTCCAGCACGGCGGGGCTGCTGCTGGCGTCGGGCCTGGTACTCAACTGGCTGATTCGGCAGGGGCACCGGCCGCAGCTGGGGCTGCACTTTGTGGGGCTCGGCTTGGGCATCGCCGTCTCTGGCGTGGCGGTGGCGGCCCTGGTGCAAGGCTTGCCGTGGGACCGCCAGTGGCTGGGCCTCGGGTTGCTCGGCATCGCCTTTTTTGGGCCCGCATGGCTTTGGATGCCGCCGCCAGTGCCCGTGCAGCCTGCAGCCGCTCAGGCTGCATCCACATCCACCACACCGCCCCGGCGCTGGATGTGGCTGCTCATCGCCGCCTACTTTTGCGCAGGCTTTGGCTTTGCCATGGGCGCCACGTACACGGTGGCCATCCTGGTCAAGCTGCCTTTGCTGGCCGACAAGGGCGGGTGGGTGTGGGTGATTGTGGGGCTGGCGGCAGCGCCGTCGTGCTTCCTGTGGGACCGCGTGGCGGATGCAGTGGGGCAGGTCCGCGCGCTGATGATGGCTTTTGGCTTGCAGATGGTTTCCGTCCTCATGCCCATCGCCACCGACCACGCTTGGCTCAACGTGGGCGGTGCCATGCTGTTTGGGGCCACCTTTGTGGGCATCGTCAGCCTCACGCTCACCCTGATCGGGCGCTGCTTTCCGGCCAACCCGGCCAAGGCCATGGCGCGGATGACTCTCAGCTACGGCGTGGCCCAGATCATTGCGCCCGCCATGGCGGGGTACATCGCCACGGCCAGTGGCAGTTACCACGGGGCTCTGGTGGTCACGGCGCTGGTCATGGGCTGCGGTGTGGTGGCGTTGCAGGCACTGATCCATGAAGAAAAGCGTGCAGCCCACCAGGCGGCTGGCGCCCGTTGAGGGCGAATGCCGCCTGCGGTGCCTTCTCGCTGGCGGCACAATCGCACGCTCTACCTTGATGGACAAAGAGGCTTTTCTTGATCGCTGTATTGCAACGGGTGCGACAAGCCCGCGTGGAAGTGGACGGTGCCGTGGTGGGCACCATTGGCCCTGGTTTGCTGGTGCTGGTGTGCGCCGAGCGGGGTGACACCGAGGCCGAGGCCGACAAACTGCTGGCCAAAATTCTCAAGCTGCGCATCTTCAGCGACGACGCGGGCAAGATGAACCGCAGCGTGCAGGATCTGGACGGGCAGGGCGCCTGTGGCGGCCTGCTGCTGGTAAGCCAGTTCACCCTGGCGGCAGATACCACCGGCGGCAACCGCCCCAGCTTCACCCAGGCCGCAGCGCCCGACGAGGGCCGCAGGCTGTACGACTACGCCGTGGCCCAGGCCCGCAAGCTGCACCCCGAGGTGGCTACCGGCCAGTTTGCGGCCGACATGCAGGTGCACCTGGTCAACGATGGGCCGGTGACCATTCCGATGCGGATCGCGCCAGCGGCCACGGTTTAGTATCAAATTGATAGCTGCTAGCGCTTGCCGGATAAGCGCTGGAGCCTGATTTTTCTCAAATCAAGCTGGTTTGCAACGATGCGTTGGCTAAAGGCCGCAGTCGCGCATTGTCCAGCAGCTCTGCCAGCCGCGCGCCCTTGGCCTGCCACTCATAAACCACGTTTTCTGCCAGCAATACGTAGTGCCATGGCGGGCCGCCGCGCTGCTCGGGTGTGAGGGCGTTGATGCGCTCACACCACGCCAGCGCGGCCTTGAGCTTGCGCTGCACGTTGGGGTGCGCGGTTTGCTGCTGGGCTTTGGTCTCCGCCAGGTACACCGCATCCGCCGTGCGCACCAAAAAGTCGGGCGAGTAGAACGCGGGCAAGCCGTCTTCCTTCACATAGCGCAGCCGGGCAAAGGTGTGGCGGTTGTCGTGTATAAAGGCAAACACCGCATCACGGTGCTCCTCGGGCATAAACAGATCGGCAAACTTGAACACATCGGAAGTGCTGAAGTCCCGCGAACTGGTGTCCGCTACCAGCTTCCCGCAAAAGGCGTCCAACAGTCGCTCGTACGCAATCAGCCCCGGCGTCACCACCATGAACAGGCGGGTAAAGCGCGCATCGTCCCGCCCCTCGGCCAGGGCGGCGTTTTTGTTCAGCAGCTGCCAGATCAACAGCGCCTGCAATACCCAGGTTTTACCCGTGCCGGTGGCCATCTTGAAGCAGTACTTGGGGTGCGCGTGTTTGGCCGCCGACACCTCCGCCACCCGGTTCCCCGCCAGCAGCGCATCGGGCGCTACATGTTGGTACAAGGCCAGCAGCGTGGCCGCACCCAGCACCTTGTGCGCCACAATGGCATTCAGGATGGCTTGCTTTTGCCTGGCATGAAAATTCAGCCTGCTGCGCGCCGCCACCATGTCTTCGCCAAACCACCACCACCGCAGCAGCTCGGCGGCGCCATGTTCAAGCCCCAGCGCCAGCGCGTTGGTGCGGGTGGTAAGGCGGCGGAGAGGGCCAGGGGAAATTCGTTGTTCAAAGCCATGCGGCAATCCGGGTCTGCCTACAATTGTGGTAATTCAAGAAAGGAATGCAATGTCCACCATTTCTGTTCGCATCGACGAGGCCCTGGTTGATGCTGCCCGCGCCGCCGCGAAGGCGGAATTTCGCACTGTGCAGGGGCAGGTCGAGTTCTGGGCCAAGGTGGGCCGGGCCGCGCTGGACAACCCCGATCTGCCCGCCTCCTTCATTGCCGAAAGCCTGATGGGCCTGGCCGAGCCCCGCGAAGACGCCACACCCTTCGTGCCGCGCAGCACCGTCGCCGGGCGCCCCGCATGAGCTGGGAAGTGCGCCAAACCCGGCGCTTTGCCCGCACCTACAAGAAGCTGACCAACGCCACGCTGATTGCCGACACCGACGCGGCGGTGGCCACCGTGGCGCAAGACCCCGATGTAGGTGAGCGCAAAAAAGGCGACCTGGCGCAACTGTGGGTGCACAAGTTCCGCAGCAACGGCCAGCTATACCTGTTGGGCTACACGCGCGAAGACGCTGTGCAGCTGGTTTATCTGGAAGCGCTGGGACCACACGAGAATTTCTATCGGGATGTGAAGCGCTGACACTTATTCACCAGTCTTCACGCAGCATCATCCACCATGGTCACCATTTCGGTTTCAAAGCCAAATACATCCACCATGTGCAGCGCGTCGGCATCGTTGGCGGTGTTGCCCGGTGGCTCTGTCAATCAATCGGTCTTCATCATGAGCAGGTCATTGATGAGGAGCTCGATGTTCTTTTTGATGGATCCCTCGGTCGCAAGGCGCACCCGAGTGGCACCCAAGGGCGAGTCGGAAAAACCAGCGGTAAACGGTGCGCGGATCAGCCGTGAGTACACCTCTTTGCCGGTTTTGGTATCGACGACGGTGTATTTGATGGATGACGTCACGGTCATGTCAAAACCAAAAGCAGGCTGTTCCAGTTGGTTCAGGTCAGCCGTCAGCCGGTATTTGCTGGCAGACAGTACGCGCTCGAAAACACCGGCGTTTGCCAAAGAGTCCTCCAGCGCGCTGCGGAAGGCGTCGCTGGCCACCTGTGAAACCCACAGCGGATTGGTTTCCCGGCCGCCTGTTACATCGGCTACGGCAATGGCGTTTTTCAAAGCGGCGGGCGCTGTGCGTTGGGTGGTGTAGACGCTCATGTTGCTGACCGCTGCGGGCGTGGCGCAGCCTGCCAGCAAGGCCAGCAGCACCGTGCTGGCTACCAAGTGAGGGATTCTTTTCGTCATGCTGCGCATTTCTTGGTGGTGGATGTCGCCTCGATCGCGTCGTATTCACCCTTCAGCCGTGACAGTTCCGCCTCTTGCTGCTTGGTGCCGCCCAGCGCGAAGAGCGCAGGCCAAAAAAGAATCATGCCGACGCCAGCGATCGCTTTGTCGTTGCTGGCAGCTTCATCCAACCGGCCAGTGAGTTGGTTGACGCGACCGCTGATGCGCATGGACTCTGCGCGCAGTTGATCGCAGTCGTAGTTGGCGTACTGCATGGGTGATACATAGCTGGATGCAACATCTTTGCCCGCCGTGGCGCAGGCGGTCAGGATGCCGCTGGCGACCAGAGCGGCGATGGATTTGCTGAAACGAATCATGAGAACTCTCCGGGGAAAACAGGTGACTGCCTTGGCTTGCGAAGGGCGGTAGTGCTTCTTTTTTCAATCGTTTAGACAACAAACGATTGAATTAATAGTACAACAAAGAGTTCAATGCAAATTCAACCGAAATTTAACGTTTCGGCATGGACCAGAAGTTGGAATTTGCCGAACGCCTGCAAGCCGCCATGCGCGCCGCAGGGCTGGAGCCGCGCCCGGCGGTGCTGCTCAATTTGTTCAATGCCAACTATTGGGGGCGGTCAGTGACTTTTCAGGCCGTGTCGCGTTGGTTGCGCGGTGAGTCCATTCCAGCACAAGACAAGTTGATCGTGTTGGCCCAGGTGCTCAAGGTCGAGCCGGAGGTGCTGCGCTTTGGCGGCACGGTGCGCAAGTCGGTGCGGGAGCACCACCAGCGCTGGCAAGAGGGCGTGGGCTATCTGGAGCGTGAGACGTTTGACGCGTTTTTGCAGCTGCCCGCCCCGCAGCGCAAGCTGATCCGTGAGGTGATTTTGACGTTTGCCAAAGTGCATTCGCCAGATGCGAGCGCGCCCGCTGACCAGGCGGGCGATTGATGGAACTTCAAATTTGATAGCTGCCTGCGCTTGCCAGATAAGCGCTAGAGCCTGATTTGGTTTGTAGCCTACTCACTGCCGCCAGAAGAACAGCCCGGCCATCACCAGCCCTGTGACCACGATGCCAGCACGCAGCCAGGGGGCGGGAATGCGCCGTGCTACGCGCGCGCCGCCGTAGCCGCCTGCGGTGGCGGCCACCATCATCATCAGCGCTTGGGGCCACTGCACCACGCCGCCTGCGGCGTAGATGACCACGGCAATGGCCGTGAGCAGGGCCGAGACCCAGTTCTTCAAGCCGTTCATGGCGTTGAGCTGCGTTTGCCCCAGCAGCCCGAACAAGGCCAGCAGCAAGATGCCCAGCCCGCCGTTGAAATAGCCGCCATAGGCCGCCACCGCCAACACGCCCACGGTGGCTTTGGCGGTAGACGGCTTTCCGCCCGCCAGCATGGAGCGCAGTTGCGGACCGAAGGCAAACATCGCCGTGGCTGCCAGCAGCAGCCAGGGCACCACGCGGCGGAAGGTGGCATCCGGCGTGATGAGCAACAGCGCCGCGCCCGCCGCACCGCCTATGAGCGACAGCACCACCAGCAGCCGCATCGACAGCCCCGGTGGCGGAGCCGTGTCTTCACGAAAGCCCCAGGCGCCGGCGATGTAGCCGGGCAGCAGGGCCACGGTGCCGGTGGCATTGGCCACCACGGGCGGCACGCCGGTGAAGACCAGGGCGGGCAGGGTGAGGAAGCTGCCGCCTCCGGCCACAGCATTGAGTGCACCGGCCACAAACGCGGCAGCCAGCAACAGGGCGCTATCGAACATGTCTTCTCCAGGGGCAGATGGGCGGTGGCGCTGCTTTGGCGCCAGATGGCTGGATCTTAGGAGAGTTGCCACCCGCCCCGGGCCTTGAGGCGGCGCAGCGGGCGTAAAGGTGTTTTGCTCAAAAAGGTGGGGATGCGGCCGGGTGCGCAGCGCCTTTTGAGCGGCTTCTTACACCCGCTGTTTGCCCAGCTTGCGGCTGAGGGTGCGACGGTGCATGCCCAGGCGGCGCGCGGCTTCAGAGATGTTGAAGTCGCTCTCGGCCAGCACTTCGTGGATGCGCTCCCATTCCAGGGTCTTGATGGAGCTGGAGCGGTTGGTCAGCTCTACCTCGGTGTTGCCTTCCTGCAGGGCAAAAGCGGCTTCGATGTCGTCGGTGTTGGACGGCTTGGCCAGGTAATGCCCCGCGCCGAGCTTGATGGCTTCCACCGCCGTGGCAATGCTGGCAAAGCCGGTCAGCACCACGATGCGCATTTGCGGGCTGTGCGCGTGCAAGGCGCGTACGCAGGCCAGGCCGTTGGCTTCGCCCTTGAGCTTGAGGTCTACCACCGCGTACTGCGGCGTGTGCACGGCCAGCAGTTCTTCCATGCGGGCGATGCCCTCGGCGTGCAGCACCTGATACCCGCGCCGCTCGAACGAGCGCGCCAGCGTGCGGGCAAACGCTTCGTCGTCTTCCACGATCAGCAGCAGGCGGTCAGTGTCCATGGTCTTCCGAGTCGGTGTCTTGCAGGGTGATGGCAGCCAGCGAAAGCGTGATGGTGACTTCGGCGCCGCCTTCGGGGCGGTTGCGTGCCACCACGCTGCCGCCCAGGGTGCGCGCCACGTTCATCGACAGGAACAGCCCCAGGCCGCCCCCCGGCCGCCCCTTGGTGGACTGGTAGGGCGTACCGATGTGGCGCAGCACGGCGGCCGAAAAGCCGGGGCCCCGGTCGGTGACCACGATTCGCAACGCATCGGCATCGCACTGCGCCTGCAAGCGCACCCAGTGCGGCGATGCATCCCGGGCATTGTCCAGCACATTGAAAACCATTTGCTCCAGGGTGGCATCGGCCACCATGGGGCTGTCGCCTTCCAGCAGGTTGTCGTAGACGAAGGTGTCCACCGAGCGCGTGGCGCGCCAGTCTTGCACCAGGGTGTCCAGAAACTGGCGCACGGTGGTCTGGCTCGACGATTCGCCGCGCGCCTCGCCGGCAGACAGCAGGATGCCGCTGACGATGGTCTTGCAGCGCTTGACCTGGGCTTCCATCTCGGCAATTTCTTCCTGCAGCACCGGGTCCTGCGTCAGCGCGGGGATGCGCTTCCAGTCGCCCAGGATCACGGCCAGGGTGGCCAGCGGCGTGCCCAGTTCATGCGCGGCGCCCGATGCCAGCAGCCCCATGCGCACGATGTGTTCTTCTTCTGCCGCGCGCTGGCGCACGGCGGCCAGGCGGACATCGCGCCGGCGCAGGTTGTGGCTGATGCGGGTGATGAACACCACCACCAAAATGGCGTTGAGCATGAAGCACACCAGTAGGCCCAGCACGTAGGGGCTGGCCCAGCCGTCATGCACATTGGTGGCCAGGGGCAGGGGCTGGCTGTGTTGCGCCAGCAGCACCACGCAGGCCGATGCCACCACCACGATGGACCAGATGTAGCCACCGCGCAGCAGCATGGCCCCCACGGCAATCTGCAGCAGGTACAGGAACACGAAGGGGTTGCCGATGCCGCCACTCAGGTACAACTGGGCGGTGAGGGCGGCCACGTCGATCAGCAGGCCGATGAACAGCTCCACATCGTGCACGCCCCGGCGCGTGCGCCAGCGCAGCAGGCTGGCAATGTTGAACACCACCATGCCGGCCACGATGGACAGCATGGCCTGCAAAGGCAGCGGCAGGCCCAGGCTGTAGTGGGTGGCCTGGATGGTGAGCAGCTGCCCCACCACGGCAATCCAGCGCAGCTGGATGAGCTGGTGCAGGTTGCGCAGCCCGGCCGAGGTGTTGGCCGAGCTGGCTCTGCTCACGGGCTGCTGGAGGGCTTTAGAGAATGTGCTGCGGTTCATGGGTGGTGTGGCTGCGATAGGCCGCACGCAGCCTGGATTCATAGCGTGCCACAACCACCGCAGCCCCCACCACCATCAGTGCCAATCCAAACCAGGTCAGCGCATACACCAGGTGGCTGTTGGAAAAGCGCACCACCGTCAGCCCCTCGCGCGGCCAGGGGCCGCTTTGCGCCGGGGGCAGGTCGGCCGACGCGGGGGCTTTGAGCGAAGGCAGGCCCGCGTCCACAAAGAAAGGCGCTGGGCGTGCCAGCTGCAGCGCCTGCGCAATGGCCGCTACATCGCGCGAATGCCAGCGCTGCTGCGCAGGGTCGTTGCTGCGCAGAAAGCCGCCGCCGGGCTCGCTCATGCGCAGCAGGCCCACCACGGTGGCGGGTGTGCTGGCAGATGTATCGGCACCTGCTCCGCCTTGCCAGCGCGCGCGTTGGTCCTGGGGCACAAACCCGCGGTTGACCAGCACCTGGGTGCCCTCGCTGGTTTGCAGCGGGGTCAGCACCCAATAACCGGCGCCGAGGGCTGTGGTGGCCTGGGTGAGCACGGTCTTGTCGGCCAGCCACTGGCCTTGCAGGCGCACGGGCTGGTATTCATATGCCGCAGCCGTCACTTCAGGCCATTGCACAGGCGGGGGTAAGGGCTGGGGCGGGGCCTTCAGGCGCTGGTCCACGCGCTCGATGAGGTCGAGCTTCCAGGACAGGCGTTGCACCTGCCATGCGCCCAGCGCCACAAAGCCCAGAAAAAGGGCGATGCCCACCGCAGTGAGCATCGCCAGGATCAGCGGGGAATGCGGGCGCCGGGGCAGCGCTGCAGCGTGTGCCACGGCCACCTCCCGCGTCAGGGCGCCGTGTGGTGGGTGCCGCCAGCGGCAGGGGCCTGCTGCCCGGCGGGGGCGATCTGCGGATGGTCGGGCATCATGTTCGCGTTCATGTGGAACATGACCCACAGCGTGCCCGCAATCGCGATGGCCACGAACACCACGGTGAAGATGGTGGACAGCATGGTCCAGCCGCCTTCGATCTTGCCGTTCATGTGCAGGAAGTACACCATGTGCACCACGATCTGCACGACGGCAAAGGCGCCCAGCACCAGCACGGCGGTGTTGCGGTCGGCAATCACCTTGGCCATGACCAGCCAGAACGGAATGGCTGTGAGGATGATGGACAGGATGAAGCCCGTCATGTACCCCGACAGCGTGCTGTGCGGGCCGTCGTCGTGGTGGTCGTCATGCCCGCCGTGGCCGTGGGCTGCGTGGGTTGTGTGTTGTGCGCTCATTTACAGCACCCCCATCAGGTACACAAAAGTGAAAACGCCGATCCAGACCACGTCCAGAAAGTGCCAGAACATCGACAGGCACATGAGGCGACGGTTGTTCTCGGGGATCAGGCCGTGCTGCTTGATTTGAATCATCAGCACCACCAGCCAGATCAGACCGAAGGTGACGTGCAGCCCGTGCGTGCCCACCAGCGTGAAGAAGGCCGACAGGAAGGCGCTGCGCTGGGGCGTGGCGCCCTGGTGGATCAGGTGGTAGAACTCGTACAGCTCCAGGCCCAGGAAGCACAGGCCGAACAGGCCGGTGATGGCCAGCCACAGCAGGGTGCCGTTCACATCCTTTTGCTGCTTGCGCAGCATGGCAAAGCCGAAGGTGATGGACGACAGCAGCAGGAAGGCCGTGTTGATGGCCACCAGCGTCAGGTCAAACAGCTGCGCGCCGGTGGGGCCTGCCGCGTAGCTGCGGCCCAGTACGCCATAGGTGGCAAACAGGGCGGCAAAGATGAGGCAGTCGCTCATCAGGTACAGCCAGAAGCCCAGGGCCGTGCCGTTTTCGGGATGGGGCTCGTGCGCGAGGTGGTACTCGCGCGGGGCCAGGGCGCCTGCGGCGGCGCCAGCGTTAAGGCGAAGTTCAGACATGGCGTGCCAGTTGGAGTGTGCGGGCTTCTTCGGTGGCCTTCACTTCGGAGGCCGGGATGTAGAAGTCACGCTTGTAGTTGAACGTGTGGATGATGGAAGCCAGCAACAGCGCTGCGAACGACGCGCCCGCCAGCAGCCACATGTGCCAGATCAGTGCGAAGCCGAACACCAGTGAAAGGCCCGAGATCACGACACCTGCGCCGGTGTTGGCAGGCATGTGGATGGGCTGGAAGCCGGTGAGCGGACGCTGGTAGCCGTGCTTCTTCATGTCCCACCAGGCGTCAATTTCGTGCACCACGGGGGTGAAAGCGAAGTTGTAGGCAGGTGGAGGCGACGAAGTGGCCCATTCCAGCGTGCGGCCGTCCCAGGGGTCGCCGGTCACGTCCCGCAACTGGTCGCGTTTGAGGTAGCTGACCAGCAGCTGCATCAGGAAGCAGCCAATGCCGGCCGCGATCAGGCCTGCGCCGATGGCGGCGATGATGAACCAGATCTGCAGGGACTGGTCTTCAAAGTGGCTGACGCGGCGGGTAACGCCCATCAGGCCCAGCACATACAGCGGCGTGAATGCGACCCAGAAGCCCACCACCCACAGCCAGAAGGAGCGCACGCCCCAGGTGCGGTCGAGCTTGTAGCCGAAGGCCTTGGGGAACCAGTAGCTGATGCCGGCGAACATGGCAAACACCACGCCGCCAATGATCACGTTGTGGAAGTGGGCGATCAGGAACAGGCTGTTGTGCAGCACGAAGTCGGCTGGTGGCACGGCCAGCAGCACACCGGTCATGCCGCCGATGGCGAACGTCACCATGAAGGCCACGGTCCACATCATGGGCAGCTCAAAGCGGATGCGGCCCTTGTACATGGTGAACAGCCAGTTGAAGATCTTCGCCCCCGTGGGGATGGAGATGATCATGGTGGTGATGCCGAAGAAGGTGTTCACGCTCGCCCCCGAACCCATCGTGAAGAAGTGGTGCAGCCACACCAGGTACGACAGGATGGTGATACACACCGTGGCGTACACCATGGAGGTGTAGCCGAACAGGCGTTTGCGGCAGAAGGTGGCCACCACTTCGGAGAACACGCCGAACGCGGGCAGCACCAGGATGTACACCTCAGGGTGGCCCCAGATCCAGATCAGGTTCACGTAGAGCATGGGGTTGCCGCCCAGCTCGTTGGTGAAGAAGTTGGTGCCCACGTAGCGGTCCAGCGACATCAGCACCAGAGCGGCCGTCAGCACGGGGAAGGAGGCCACGATCAGCGCGTTGGTGCACAGGGCAGTCCAGGTGAAGACGGGCATCTTCATCAGGTTCATGCCGGGCGCGCGCATCTTGATGATGGTGACGATCAGGTTGATGCCCGAAAGCGTGGTGCCCACCCCGGCAATCTGCAGTGCCCAGATGTAGTAGTCCAGCCCCGTGCTGGCGCTTTGCGAGCCCAGGTTGGACAGTGCCAGCCAGCCGGAGGTGGAGAACTCACCCAGGAACAGGGACACCATCACCAGCACGGCGCCAGCGGTGGTCATCCAGAAGCTGAAGTTGTTCAGGAACGGGAACGACACGTCGCGCGCACCGATCTGCAGCGGCACGAGGTAGTTCATCAGGCCGGTGACCAGCGGCATCGCCACGAAGAAGATCATGATCACGCCGTGGGCGGTGAAGATCTGGTCGTAGTGGTGCGGCGGCAGGTAGCCCATGTTGTCGCCAAAGGCCATGGCCTGCTGCAGGCGCATCATCACGGCGTCGGCAAAGCCGCGCAGCAGCATCACCAGGCCCAGGATCATGTACATGATCCCGATCTTTTTGTGGTCGATGCTGCAGATCCAGTCGCGCCAGAGGGTGCCCCACAGGCGGAACTTGGTGATCAGCGCCATCACGGCGATGCCGCCCAGCACGACGGCAATGAAGGTCCACAGCACGATGGGCTCGTGCGCCATGGGCACGGCGTCCCAGCTCAGGCGGCCCAGTGCCCAGTGGGCAGGAGTTGCGTTTTCAGGGGTCATAGCGAGGCTCATTGACGGATGCCGGCGCCGGAGGTTTGCGCCGGTGCATTGCGGGTTTCAAGCGCGGCCACCACTTGGGCGGCGTTCTGTGCGGTGCACACGTCCTGGGGCAGGTTCAGGCCGGCTGCGCGCATGTAGGCCTCACCACCCAGGGAGTCGATGGCCATCATGTGGTGCATGCACATCTTTCCGTCCTCCACGCAGCGGTTGAGCACCTTGTCGTACAGGCCTTCTTCCACCGAGGCAAAGCGCTGCACGGGGTCGCGCTCGCTGGGCTTGGCCAGGTTCAGGTAGGTGGCCTTGTCCAGGGGCTTGCCTTCGGCCTTGGCTTTTTGCACCCACTGGGCGAAGTCTTCATTGCTCAGGCCATGGAACTTGAACGTCATGCCCGAGAAGCCGGCGCCGCTGTAGTGCGACGACATGCCGTTGAACACGCCTGGCTTGTTGATCACCGCGTTCAGCTCGGTCTGCATGCCGGGCATGGCGTAGATCATGCCGGCCAGGTCAGGCACGTAAAACGCATTCATGGTGGACGTGGCCGTCAGCTTGAACAGGATGGGGCGGTCCACCGGCGCGGCCAGCTCGTTCACCGTGGCAATGCCTTGCTCGGGGTAGAAGAACAGCCACTTCCAGTCCATGGCGACTACCTGCACTTCCATGGGCTTCACGTCGGCTGGCAGCGGGCGCTGTGCGTCGATGCGGTCCAGGGGGCGGTAGGGGTCCAGCTTGTGGGTGCCGATCCAGGTGAGCGCACCCAGGGCGATGATGATCATCAGGGGCACAGTCCAGATCACCAGCTCCAGCGTGGTGGAGTGGTGCCACTCGGGGTCGTACTCGGCTTCGGTATTGCTCTGGCGGTATTTCCAGGCAAAAAACAGCGTGAGTGCGATCACCGGCACGATGATGATGAGCATCAGCAAGGTGGCGGTAATGACCATCTGGCCCTGCTGGGCGGCAATGTCACCAGCCGGGTTCAGGACAACGGCCTTGCTGCAACCGGCCAGGCCGGTTGTCAGTGCGATCGCTGCCAGCCCGGCGGGCCTGCGGAGGTTTTGGGTGTTCAACATGCGAAGAGCGCGACAAAGGCGCGTTTAGGTGTAAACGCGAATGACTGAGGGTTCGCAATGTAGTACGGCTAGCGAATTTGTCGATTGGACATTTTGTCCAACATCAAAGGCGCCCGACTGTTTTTCACTCTTTCGCAGGAATCTTGATCTGCCGCAGTGCCGAGAACGACATGCGCAATCAGGGTTTTCCTACGCGCAGCCTAGCGAAACCTCACTTGTGGCGCGGCAGGGTGGCGTGTAGAACGGAGCCGTATCACTTGCTTGAGGAGCGTCAATATGTACAGCCCAGGTTCTGCGGCACTGCCTGTTCCAGGCTTTGAAAGTTCGGTCTCCCTCGCACGTGCCCACACCGACGAGGACGTCACCCCTGGTGAGATCGCGGTGGGGGTCATCATTGGGCGTTCGTCTGAATATTTCGACTTTTTTGTCTTTGGTATCGCCAGCGTGCTGGTGTTTCCCTCGCTGCTCTTCCCGTTTATGTCGCGGCTTGACGGCACGTTGATGGCATTTGCCATCTTTGCGCTGGCTTTTGTGGCCCGCCCGGTGGGCACGGCCATTTCCATGGCAGTGCAGCGGCGCTGGGGCCGGGGCACCAAGCTCACGCTGGCGTTGTTCCTGCTGGGCGCTTGCACGGCGGGCATGGCGTTTTTGCCCAGCTATGCCTCGGTGGGCAGCACGGCCATCGTGGCGCTGGTCATCTTGCGCATTGGCCAGGGGCTGGCGCTGGGCGGCACCTGGGACGGCCTGCCCTCGCTGCTGGCCATGAGTGCACCCCAGGAGCGGCGCGGTTGGTTTGCCATGATCGGGCAGCTGGGCGCGCCAGTGGGCTTTGTGCTGGCTGCCAGCTTGTTTGCCTACCTGTACGGCAGCCTGAGCACGGCAGAGTTTCTGGACTGGGGCTGGCGCTATCCCTTCTTCGTGGCCTTTGCCATCAACGTGGTGGCGCTGTTTGCCCGCCTGCGTCTGGTGGTGGGCCAGTCGTACGCCGAGCTGCTGCAGCAGCGTGAGCTGCAACCCGTGAGCGTGAGCCAGGTGGTGCGCGATGAAGGCGGCAATGTGCTGATTGGCGCGTTTGCCGCGCTGGCCAGCTTTGCGCTGTTTCACCTGGCCACGGTGTTCCCGCTGTCATGGATCGTCATGTATTCCGAACAGTCCATTACCGAGGTGCTGAGCGTGCAGATCGTCGGTGCCTTCCTGGCGGCGGGGGCGATCATGCTGTCGGGCTGGCTGGCCGACCGCATCGGGCGGCGCAATCTGCTGGGCGCGATGGCAGTGTTGATCGGCTTGTTCAGCTTTGCGGCGCCCTGGCTGCTGGGCGCCGGGTCTGCGGGCAACAACGTGTTCCTGCTGGTAGGTTTTGTGCTGCTGGGGTTGTCGTACGGGCAGGCCTCGGGCACCGTCACTGCCAATTTCTCGGCCCAATACCGCTACACGGGCGCAGCCTTGTCGGCCGACTTGGCCTGGCTGCTGGGCGCAGGTTTTGCGCCGCTGGTGGCGCTGGGGCTGTCGGCCAAGTTTGGTCTGGGCGCCGTGTCGGTGTACCTGCTGTCGGGGGCGGTGTGCACTTTGGCGGCGTTGCGCATCAACCGGTGGATTGAGCGGCGCGAGTCTTGAAAAGTGCCGTCACCCATCGCCTCTGGCGCGGTGGGTGACGGGCGATGGGCCTATTCTTTGGGCCTTGAGTTTCGGGTTACTTGGCGTACGGGTCCGCAAACCCCAGCTCTTGCATGATGGCGGTTTCGTAAGACTCCATCTCGTCCGCGTCTTCCGCACTGGTTTCATGGTCCCACCCCTGGGCGTGCAAGGTGCCGTGCACCAGCAGGTGGGCGTAGTGCTCTTCCAGGCTCTTGTTCTGATCCTCCGCCTCGCGCGCCACCACGGGCGCGCACAGCACCAGGTCGGCCGTCACCACGGGTTCCTGCGTGTAGTCGAAGGTGAGCACGTTGGTGGCGTAGTCTTTCTTGCGGTATTCGCGGTTGAGCTGCTGCCCTTCCTCGGTGCCCACAATGCGCACGGTGATTTCCGCGTCGCTCGACAAGGCGTGGCGAATCCAGCGCGTGACCTTGTGGCGCGGCAGCACAGCGCGGTGTTCCGCCACGCCATCAAACTTGCCAAATTGCAGGGACAGCGAGAGTTGGTTCAGAGTCATATTGGCACCTGGCGCTTATCCAATAAGCGCAAGCAGCTATCAAATTAATAGTAAAAATAATCAACTACGCGCTGCCAGGGCCCGGCGGGGCGCATCGTACGCATCCACAATGCGCGCCACCAGCGGGTGGCGCACCACGTCGGCGCTGGTGAAGCGGGTGATGGCAATGCCCTTGACGCGCTTGAGCACGCGCTCGGCGTCGATCAGGCCGCTCATGGCACCCTTGGGCAGGTCGATCTGGCTTACGTCGCCTGTGACCACCGCGCGCGAGCCAAAGCCGATGCGGGTCAGGAACATCTTCATCTGTTCGGGCGTGGTGTTTTGCGCCTCGTCCAGGATCACAAAGGCGTTGTTCAGCGTGCGCCCGCGCATGAAAGCCAGCGGGGCAATTTCAATGGCGTTGCGCTCAAACGCCTTTTGCACCTTGTCGTGGCCCATCAATTCATACAGGGCGTCGTACAGCGGGCGCAGGTAGGGGTCCACCTTCTGTGCCAGGTCGCCCGGCAAAAAGCCCAGGCGCTCGCCGGCCTCCACCGCCGGGCGCGTCAGCACAATGCGCTGCACCGAGCTGCGCTCCAGGGCATCCACGGCGCTGGCCACTGCCAGATAGGTCTTGCCCGTGCCCGCGGGGCCAATGCCAAAGGTGATGTCGTGGGTGGCAATGTTCTGCAGGTACAGGCTCTGGGTGGCAGTGCGCCCGCGCAGGTCGGCCCGGCGGGTGCTCAGCACGATGGCGTCCTCGGGCGCGTCCAGCAGGTCGCTGTCGCCGGCCAGCATCAGCTGCAGGTGGTCTTCCGGGATGGGGCGCTCGGCAATTTCGTACAGCGCCTGCAGCAGCTCCATCGCCTGCGTGGCCTTGGCCTTGGGGCCGTCCACCTTGAACTGCTCGTGCCGGTGGGCAATGCCCACGCCCAAGGCCACCTCGATGGTGCGCAGGTGCGCGTCCGCCGGGCCACACAGGTGGGTCAGGCGGGTGTTGTTGTGCGGGAGGAAGGTGTGGCGCAGGATCACGCTGATAATTCCAGTCGGCAAAAAAGCCAATGACGGCAAAAACGAGGGCGCCACCCGCATCGGGATGCGGCGGCGCCAAAGGACTCCAATGATAGGCAAATTGACCGGCACCCTGCTAGAGAAGAATCCCCCCGAGGTGCTGCTGGACTGCCACGGCGTGGGTTACGAGGTGAATGTGCCCATGAGCACGTTCTACAACCTGCCCGCCGTGGGCGAGCGCGTCAGCCTGCTCACGCAGTTCATCGTGCGCGAGGACGCTCAACTGCTCTACGGTTTTGCCACGGCCCCGGAGCGCCAGGCATTCCGCGAGCTGATCAAGATCTCCGGCGTGGGCCCGCGCACGGCGCTGTCCATTCTGTCGGGCATGGGCGTCGCTGACCTGGCCCAGGCCATCACCCTGCAGGAAGCCGGCCGCCTGGTGAAGGTGCCCGGAATCGGCAAAAAGACCGCTGAGCGCCTGCTGCTCGAACTGAAAGGCAAGCTCGGTGCCGACATCGGCGCCCCCACCCACGCCGCCAGCGATGCGCAGGCGGACATCCTGCAGGCACTGTTGGCGCTAGGCTACAACGACAAAGAAGCTGCCGCAGCCCTCAAGGCATTGCCCGCCGATGTGGGGGTGAGTGACGGGATCAAGCTGGCGCTGAAGGCCCTGGCACGCTGATAATTGTTGCCCGGGGCGCTTCAACAGTGGATCGGTGTGCATGCATCGTTGCCGATATCAGGCCAGCGAAATACGTGGCCTAGCGATTCGCGAAGCGCATCCCCGGAAGTGGTCCAGGCGGCGGCCAGGATGCTCCACGGTAAGTTTTGAACCAAGGAACTTCAATGACAAAAATTTCAATCAAACGCTGGGCGGGAGCCCTGACCGCCGCGGCAGCATTGCTGGCCGGTTGCGGTGGGGGAGAGAGCAGCGAAGTGGCTACAACAGCCAAGACCGACGCGATCACAGCCGTGGAAGGCCGTATGTTGCCTGAAACGGCGGTGCAGGATGTGTCCCCTGTGAAGTCACGCAGCGTGACTGCCGCCCCCAAGGCTGCACGGGTCAGTCTGGGCGAACTGTCGATGGCCAAGGTTGAAATGTCGGCCCCCGGCACACCGCGCTTGGTAGGCCAGGCGCGTGATGTGCAGGCCACCAAGTCTGCGGCAGCCATGCAGTCTCTGTGGCAATGGAAAAACACCGCCGTGGGTGGCAAGGTGGCTGCGATCAGCTTCAATGCCGAAGGTGCTTATGGACTGCGGTTGGGTGTACTGGTTAAACAGTTGCCAGGTAGCGCTACTGTGCGTGTTTACACCCAATCTGCTCCAGACAAAGTGTTCCAGATCTCTGGGCAAGCCATTCTGCAATTGATCGAACGCAATCAGGCAGCAGGCGACCAGAGTGACGCTGCTCGCACCTGGTGGACCCCCGATACAGGGGAGGGCGAGGCTACCTTGGAAGTGGAACTGCCACCCGGGGTCGCCGCAAGCGCGCTGGACATTGCAGTGCCTCAGCTGTCGCACATTTTTGAGAATCTCTCCCTGCCCACGGCTCAGGAGTACCAGGAGCAAGTCGAGGCGGCGAAGATCAATGAATCGGCCTCCTGTAACCTGGACGCTACCTGTTACAGCAACAACGCTCAGGAGCGTAATTCTGTGGCTCGGATGTTGTTCACCCAGGGTGGGGGCTCTTACCTGTGCACAGGTACGTTGATGAACGATACACAAACTTCGTTCAAGCCGTACTTTCTGACAGCGAACCATTGTTTCTCCACGCAAACCGTGGCGTCCACTCTGGAAACACGTTGGTTCTATCGTTCACCCACATGCAATAGCGGTACTTTGCAGGCCTCGAGCGTTCGCCGGACGGGTGGCGCGCAGTTGTTGTACGCAAGCGGCAATACGGATACGGCCTTCATGCTCCTCAATGACACGCCACCCACAGGGGTTTGGTTTGCGGGTTGGAGTGCGAATACGGTTGCCTCCGGTACATCTGTCGTTGGATTGCACCATCCCAGCGGCGACTTGCTCAAGATCAGCTTCGGTACGATCAATGGCCAATCGAATTGCCAACCCACGACAGGTGGTGGCTTCCAGTGCAGTGGTACGTCTGGTAATTACTACCGCGTGACTTGGAGTCAAGGCACAACCGAGGGTGGTAGCAGTGGATCCGCAATATTCCGTGATGGTTATGTGGTGGGTACCCTGTACGGAGGAGGCGCGACTTGCACAAATCGGTCAGCCTCTGACTTCTATGGCCGTTTTGACGTTGCGTTTAATGCAGCCATTAAAACGTGGCTAAACCCTGCAACTACTCCAGCGCCCACACCGGCTGGTGGCCGCGCGGCGGTATACCGCTTCTACAACACAATCACGGGCACGCATTTCTTTACCGTGAGTGCCGCAGAACGCGACTTCATTATTCGGACTTATCCACAGTTCAACTACGAAAACGTGGCGTTTTACGCTTATGCGGACGCGGCTAATGGCCGGAGTCCTATCTTCCGCTTTTACAACAACGCCACGGGTACGCATTTCTTCTCCGCGAGCGTTGCCGAGCGGGACTTCGTAATCGCTACTTATCCCCAGTTCCAATACGAAAACATCAGCTGGTATGGGCAGGCTACTAGTGGTTCTGGCACCTCGCCTATTTATCGTTTCTACAACCCGACCAGTGGGGCGCATTTCTACACTATCAGCGCAGCAGAGCGGGATTTCGTGATCCAAACATACAAGGACTTCCAGTATGAAGGCCCTATGTACTACGCTTGGACCACAGCCCAGTAAGCGTCCCCTGCCGCTCTTTGCATGACCATCCACACCGACGAATTCGCCCCGCCACCAGCCAAGCGCGTGGTTTCAGCCGCGCCTGTCTCGCCGCAGGAAGAGGCGCTGGAGCGGGCGCTGCGTCCCAAGCTGCTGCAGGAGTACGTCGGGCAGGCCAAGGCGCGGGAGCAGTTGGAGATCTTCATCGGTGCCGCCCGCAAGCGGGGCGAGGCGCTGGACCATGTGCTCTTGTTCGGCCCGCCCGGGCTGGGCAAGACCACGCTCAGCCACATCATTGCGGCCGAGTTGGGGGTGAACTTGCGGCAGACCAGCGGGCCGGTGCTGGAAAAGCCCAAGGACCTGGCCGCCCTGCTCACCAATTTGGAAAAGAACGACGTTCTTTTCATTGATGAGATCCACCGCCTCTCGCCCGTGGTCGAGGAAATCCTCTACCCCGCGCTGGAGGACTACCAGATCGACATCATGATCGGTGAGGGCCCGGCGGCGCGCAGTATCAAGCTGGATCTGCAGCCGTTCACGCTGGTGGGTGCCACCACGCGGGCGGGCATGCTCACCAACCCGCTGCGCGACCGCTTTGGCATCGTGGCGCGGCTGGAGTTTTATACGGCCGACGAGCTGGCCAGCATCGTCCAGCGCAGTGCGGGGCTGCTCAATGCGCCCATGGACGAGGAGGGCGGTTTTGAAATCGCCCGCCGCTCGCGCGGCACACCGCGCATTGCCAACCGGCTGCTGCGCCGGGTGCGCGACTATGCCGAAGTCAAGGGCGACGGTCGCATCACCAAATCCATTGCCGACAAGGCACTGGCTATGCTGGATGTGGACCCGCAAGGGTTTGACGTGATGGACCGCAAGCTGCTCGAAGCCGTGATCCACCGTTTTGACGGCGGCCCAGTGGGGCTGGACAACATCGCAGCCAGCATTGGGGAAGAGGCAGGCACCATTGAGGATGTGATTGAGCCCTACCTCATCCAGCAGGGCTACCTGCAGCGCACGCCCCGTGGCCGCATCGCCACGCTGGCGGCGTTCCGCCACCTGGGGGTGGCGCCACCGCAAGCGGCCGGTGGGCTGTTTTCTGAATGAGCAAAAACGCAGCAACTGGCAGCCAGGGTGGTCGGGTGAATCGACGCTGGCTGGCATGGGCGCTGGGCGCTGCCGTCTTGCTGGCGGCGGTTGCCATGGGCGCAGCCACACTGCGCGGCCCGCAGGTTGATGCCCTGGTGGTTCCATCGGCGCCGCTGGTGCGCACGCTACAGTTTTCAGCGCGTGTGGCCACGTTGTCGCGGGTGGAGGTGGGCAGCACCGTCACCGGCCGTGTGGCCCAGGTGCGGGTAACGGAGGGAGCCGCCGTGCGCCAGGGCGATGTGCTGGTGCAGCTCGAATCCGACGAATTGCGCGCGGCTTTGACCCAGGCTGTGGCTTCAGAACGCCAGGCAAAGGCGCGGCTGGAAGGCCTTCGCAGCACGGGCCGCACTGCCGCGCAGGCAGCCCGGGCGCAGGCCGATGCCTCGCTGCAAGCCGCCAGCGCCAGCTTGGCGCGGGTGCAGCAGTTGGTGACCGAGGGGTTTTACAGCCCGGCGCAGCTTGACGAGGCACGCCGTGCGGTGGACGTGGCGCGGGCGCAGCATCTCAGCGCGCAAGCGCAACTGCAAGCCAACGCCGACGCGGGCACTGAGGTAGCCCAGGCCCAGGCCGAGTTAGCGCTAGCCCAGGCGGCCACGGTGGCTGCACAGGCCCGCCTGGCACAAGCCACGCTGGTGGCCCCCGCCGATGCGCGCGTGCTGGTGTGTGAGGTGGAGCCTGGGCAGATCGTGCAGCCGGGCAAGGCCTTGCTCAGCCTGGCGCTGGCCGGGCCCACGCAGCTGGTGGCCCAGGTGGATGAACGCTTTCTGGAGCAACTGCAACTGGGCCAGCCGGCCTGGGTGGTGGCCGATGCCTTTGCGGGGCAGCGCTTTGCGGCCCGCGTGCTGTCCATCGCGCCGGCGGTGGATGCGCAGCGCGGCGCCATTGAGGTGAAGTTTTCGATTGAGCAGACACCTGCCTTTTTGCGCGAAGACATGACCTTGTCGGTGGAGGTGGAGACCGCCCGACGCGAGCGCACCCTGGTGCTGCCCCAGGCCGCTTTGCGCGGCCCGGCCGGTGGCGATCAAGCCAGCGTGCTGGTGCTGCAGGATGGGCGCGCCCAGGTACGCAACGTGCGGCTGGGCCTGCGCACGCTGGATGCGGTGGAGGTGCTTGACGGCCTGAAGGAAGGCGACATGGTGCTGCGCGGCAACGCGAGCTTGCAGGAAGGTCAACGCGTGCGTGCCCGCACGGCGCCATGGACCACTGCTTCGTCCGCGCCCACTCCGGCGGCCCAAGGCAATCAGGGCGGTGGCGCGGGCCCTGCGTTGACCGGCACCATGGGCCGTTGAGCCTGCCGCCATGTGGATCTGGCCTGGTTTCGAGTTCCGCGTGGCGCTGCGCTTCTTGCGCGAGGGGCGCATGCAGACCGTGCTCATCATCGTGGGCGTGGCTGCGGGCGTAGCGGTCATTGCCTATATCTCGGCGCTCATCAGCGGCTTGCAGGCCAACACCCTGGCCAAAACACTGGGTGCGCAGGCGCACGTCACGCTGCGCGCGCCGGACGATCTGGTCACCCCGGCCGCCCCGGCCGCCCCGGCGGCGCCGGATACTGCCGCGTTGACCGAAACCCAGCCGCGCGCGCAGCGCTTGCGTTCCGTAGCCAACTGGCAGGCGCTGGTGCCGCTGCTGGAAGGGTTGCCTGCCGTGGCTGGGGTTTCGCCCATGGTGTCGGGCTCGGGCCTGGCGCTGCGCGGCGAGGCATCGCAGGCGATTGCCCTCATGGGCGTGGACCTCGACCGTTATGACCGCGTGGTGGGCCTGCGCTCCAAGGTCGTCAGCGGCAGTGCGCGGCTGGCGCCAGGGGAGGCAGTGATAGGCCGCGAGCTGGCGCAGGACCTGGGGGTGCGCGTGGGCGACCGCCTCACGGTGCAGACGGGCAGTGTGAGTGGCTCGGTGAGCGATTCGGTGCGCGTGACCGCACTGGTGGACCTGGGCGTGAAAGACCTGAACCGGCGCACCGTGATCGTGCCGCTGCGTGCCGCGCAAAGCCTGCTGGCGCTGCCCGGTGGCGCCACCCAGCTGGACCTGACCCTCAAGGACGTTTGGGTGGCCCAAACCCTGGCGCGAGAGCTGCAAAGCCAGTTCCCCTACAAGATCGAGAGCTGGCAAGAGAGCAATGCCCAGCTGGTGTCGGCGCTCAACGCGCAGTCCATCAGCACCTCCATCATCCGGGGCGTGGTGCTGGCGGTGGTGGTGCTGGGCATTGCCAGTGTGCTGGTGGTGTCGGTGGTGCAAAAGGGCCGCGAGATCGGCATTTTGCGCGCCATGGGCGCCACGCGGGGCCAGGTGCTGCGGGTGTTTCTGGTGCAGGGCGCTGTGGTGGGGGCGCTGGGCTCGGTGCTCGGTCTGCTGCTGGCGGTGGCGCTGATCTGGGTGTTCACCCACTTCGTGCGCGGCTCGGATGGCCTGCCGCTGTTTTCAATTGCGTTGCCGCTGCCCATGGCGCTGCAGATCGCGCTGATTGCCTCGGTGTGCGGCGTGCTGGCGGCTGTGGCCCCGGCGCGGCGCGCGGCGGCGTTGGACCCGGCGCAAGCCATCCGCATGTGAGGCCTGGATGAACACTGCGGATGCTGCAGTACCTCCTGAGCTGATTGCGCTCGACGCCGTGCGCAAAAGCTACAACCTGGGCCGCCCCAGCGAGGCCGAGGTACTGCACGGTATCGACCTGCAGGTGCGCCGGGGCGAATTCATCGCGCTGATGGGGCCCTCGGGCTCGGGCAAGAGCACCTTGCTCAACATCCTGGGCTTGCTGGAGCGCATGACCTCGGGCAGCTTTCGGCTGGATGGCGAAGAAGTGCGGGGCCTGGACGATGCGGCCCTGACTTTGCGCCGCCGTAGCACGCTGGGCTTTGTGTTTCAGTTCCACCATCTGCTGCCCGCGTTCTCGGCGCTGGAGAACGTCACGTTGCCCGCCCTCATGGCCGAAGGCCGCGTCAGCCGCGCGCACCTGGACCATGCCCGCAGCCTGCTGGACGCCGTGGGCCTGGCCCAGGCCATGAACAAGCGCCCGGCCGAGCTGTCAGGCGGCATGCAGCAGCGCGTGGCCATTGCGCGCGCGCTGGTCATGAACCCGCCGCTGGTGCTGGCCGACGAGCCCACGGGCAACCTTGACACGGTTTCTTCTGCTGAAGTGTTTGCCCTGCTGCGCCGCATTCACGCCGAGCGGGGCACGAGCTTTGTGGTCGTCACACACGACCCGCGCCTGGCCGCGCGCTGCGACCGGCTGGTGGAGCTGATTGACGGCCGCATTGCGCGCGATGAGGCCATCACCGCGGGTGTGGAGCCGGCACCGCACGGGTGAGTTAGATAGGGTGGATGCTATTAAGTTGATAGCTGCTTGCGCTTTCCAGAAGAGCGCTAGAGCCTGATTTGGTTGAAAATTGCTTGGCGCCGCGAGCAGGGAAGCCTCAGGTGCCGGCTGTTGCCGTGTCGGGCGCCTCGCGCGCCAGCCAGCCGCTGACGATCAGCACCTGCGCTGCGTAGTACGTGGAAAGCACCCACACCGGGGCCCATGGCAGGGGCGTCACAAACCGGTCGGTTGCCAGCAAGGCGTCGCTCAGCATGAAGCACCCCGCCCCCAGCGCCACCCGCAGTGCGGGCCCGTTGCGCAGCACGGTCGCCCGGCCCATGGCCTGCGCGGCCATCAGCGCAATCACCAGCACATAGGCCGCCACTTGCACGCGCAGGGCCGGTGGCAGGCCTCCCGTCCATAAAAAGGCGTACATGCCCACGCCAATACCCAAGGTGGCGGCCAGCGCCCCCCGGTGCGGAAACCATGCCTGCCCGCGTTTGAACAGCGCGACATAGAACAGGTGCGCCACCAGAAAACTCACCAGGCCAGGGATGAAAAAGCCCTGGAACATGAGGAACACATCCCCCGCCAGCGATCCAGCCAACGCTGCAGCCAGCAGAAGCGAGGTTTTTGAATCAAATAGGCCTCTGGCGCTTGTTGAGTAAGCGCTAGCAGCTACTAAAAAAAGAGCAAAAATCATCGTCAGTGGCTTGAAAAGCCAGTGCCATTCGGTAAACCCCAGCGCGCTGGTGGCGGTGGCCAATGCAGCGCTTTGCAGCACCAGTGCCATCAGCATGCCGATGCGCCCCTGCATCACCGCGCCCAAAGCCCATTGCCCCACCAGCAGCACCGCAAACCAGATGGCGTTGTGCGCCAGTGGTGCGGTGTCGGCCTGCCATAAAAAGGCGCCCACCCCCGTGAGCAGCACCGCAAACTGCACCAGCGCAAACCACTGCACCGCGCGCGACATGGGCGGATGAAAGATCTGCATCTGCGCCATGCTGAAGGCGGGTTTGGGAAAACGCTCCGCCACATCGGCAGGCCGCCAGCCCGGCGGCTTGATCCAGACCTTGAACTTGTCTGCCCAGTGGCGCGCATGCCAGCTGTCGTGCGCGAGCCCGGCGTACACCTGGGCATTGGCCCACAGTGGGTCCCAACTGTTCAGTAGACCGCGGGTGCCATACACGCACTTCTCGTGCTCGTCTTCGTCCTTGAAAGTGCCAAAGAGTCGATCCCACAGGATCAGGATGCCCCCGTAGTTCTTGTCCAGATACGCATCGTTCACCGCGTGGTGCACGCGGTGGTTGCTGGGGCTGCAGAACCAGCGGTCGAACCAGCCGAGCTTGCCCACCTGCTCGGTGTGCACCCAGAACTGGTAGAGCAGATCGACGAGCGCCACCACACCAAACACCAGCGGCGGCACGCCCGCCAGCGCCATGGGCACATAAAAGACCCAGCCCAGCAGCGCGCCAGAACTGGTCTGGCGCAGCGCGGTGCTGAGGTTGTAGTCTTGGCTCTGGTGGTGCACCGCGTGCGCGGCCCACAGCACGGCCGACTCGTGCCCCATGCGGTGCAGCCAGTAGTAGCAAAAGTCGTAGAACAGCAGCGCCAGCAGCCAGCCGGGCAGGCTGGTCCAGAAGGCATCGTTGCGCCACAGCGCCACGTGTTCGAACACGGCGGTGTAGATGCCGATGCGCAAGAGATGCGTGAACGCCGCACTGGTCTGGCTGAGCATGCCGAGGCTGATGCTGCTGACCGCATCCGCCAGCCGGTAGGTGTTGCGCTGGCGCCGCCAGCCCACGGCCAGCTCGATGGCGATGAGCAGCAAGAAGACAGGCGTGGCGAGGACGATGATCTGGCTGGGGCTCATGGAGGACACCAAAAATGTCCGCCAATTGTTTCCCCGATCAGGTCAGCGCGCCTCTGGCATCAACCCTGATGATCCGCTCCACCGTGCGTTGGACGCGCAACCGGGTCGCTGTTCGTGCGCCAAGGCCGGTGGGCGTGTTCGTTCAGTTGGGTGAAAGCTGCCCATGCCACAATCTGCATCAAATCGCGAAGGATGATGCCGAAAGAGGAGTTCACCGGCCCTTACCACTCCGTAAAATAGAAATCTCCGCTGGCCCCTCTCGGGTGGCCTTTTTGTTCTTTGGTCAGTGCAAGCTGACCTGTTTTCTGTCGGCCGACTTTGGCCGCGGACAGGCACAATACCTCCCATAAGAAACATGAACAGCAGCACGCACTGCCTCAGGGCAGCGGGTTTTGGCGCGGCTTTTGGCGCCAAGGTGGTTCTCGCCGACATTGACCTGACTTTGCCGCGCGGCAGCATCACTGTGCTGCTGGGGCCGTCGGGCTCTGGCAAGTCCACGCTGCTGCATGCCATGTCTGGGCGGTATGCCGGCCATCCGCGCTTCACCGAATGGGGCAGCGTGGAGTACGAAGGAAAGCCGTTGGGTGAGGGCAACCGTCCCCGCCTGGTGCAACAAAACGCCCAGCTCATGGCAGCCACCGTTTTTCATGCCTTGGCCGACCCAGTGCGTGAACGGCTGAGCCGCTCGCCCGCCGAGGTGCGGGCCTGGTGCACTGAACTGGTCCAGCGCATGGGCGTGCCCGAACTGGCAGCCCTGTTCGACCAGTCCACGCTGGAGCTGACGCCCTTGCTGCAAAGGGCTGTGGCCATCCTGCGCGAAGCCGTGACCGAGCCAGCGCTTTTGATGGTGGACGAGCCCACGGCCGATCTCTCGGACTACGACGCCTATGTGTTGCTGGAACTGCTGCGTGAAGTGGCTCGCACCAGCACGCTGCTGGTGGTGCTGCACAACCAGAAACATGCCGCGAGCCTGGCCGACCGCATGGCGCTGCTGGCAGGCGGGCGGGTGCAAGAGGCGCGTGGCATGGAAGAGTTTCTGTCTTCACCCATGTCCGCAGCGGGCCAGCAGTTTGTGCGTACGGGCAGCTGCGCCGTACCCGCGCCTGACGCTGACCCGGCCATGCTGGCCGAGGGCGTGGCGCCGCCGCCGGACCTGGGTCATCTGCCCGCCCGTGTGCTCACCGCACTGTCTGGCACATCGGCCGGTGCCCAGTGGCCCACGAAAGGTCACGGGGCTGAAACCCGAAGCGCGGCTGCGGCTTCCACCGCTGGTGCGCCCCTTGGCTTTGTGTGGCTGGAGCCCGGCCGACTTGCGGGCACCCCCCTGCCTGGGGCCGTGAACGACATGGACCATGACCTGGCAGCGCTCAAACGCGTGGGCATCAGCCACTTGATCACTCTGACCGAGCGCGATCTGCCGCAGGACGCGCTCAAGCGCCATGGCCTGGCCAATCTGCACCTGCCTATCCGTGACCACGAAGCCCCCAGCCTGGGGCAAATCCAGATGTTGCTCAAGCGCATGGAAACGCTCATGGCGCAGGGTGAGGTGCTGGCCGTCCATTGCCTGGCGGGGCGCGGGCGCACGGGCACGGTGCTGGCCGCGTGGTGGATTCGCGAAGGGCTGACCGCGCAGGAAGCCCTGCGCCGCGTGCGCCTGCTGGACGCGCACTATGTACAAAGTGCCGAGCAGGAGGCATTTCTGCAGCGCTATGAGGACGTCATCCTCCAAAAGATTGTGTAAACGGTAACCAAAGAAGGAAAACAGCAATGAGTTTTGAAGTAGCACTGAGCAATGCAGCCGCCTCTGTTCCGGAGTGCGTGGCGGCCGGATATGTGGATGTCGCGTCGGGCATGCTGTTGTCCCTGAAAACGGTGGACTCACACCCTCAGCAGGTCATTGATCTGCTGGCCGCCGCCACGGCCGACATGTTCAATGGCCCCAACGTGAGCATGATTGAGCGCATGTTCAAGAAAGCGCGTGGGCTGGAGGACGACGGTTTCCACTATTTCCAGGAAATCATCGTCAACAGCGAGAACCTGATTCACGTCTTCCTGCGCGGCAAGACCAACCCCGAATACGTGGCCGTTTTCGTCTGTCGCAAGACAGCCAACCTGGGCATGGCATTGACCAAGGCGCGCCTGGCGATGCCAGCCCTGGAAGCAGCGTTTTAAGAGCGACTCACCAAACTCCCCTGGCGTCGTTGTCCGGCCCCGTCGTACTGCTTGTACTGCTTGTGCTGTCTGCGGCGGTACACCTGGCCAGGACCGCTTCGCTGGGTTTTGTGAGCCGCTCCAAGCCCGTCCAGCGGGTGTGCCCTAGCTCAGGGCGCCGCGTGCATCCACCCGGATGATCCGCTCCACCACGCCTTGCGCCAGCCCACCCCGCACCCCGATCATGAAGTCGTGCAGGTTCACCGTCGGGTCGCAATGGCCTGGCACCAGCCACAGCATGCGGCCCAGAGCGGGCAGGCGGGCCTTGTCGCCCTCGGCATACAGGATGCCGTGCTCGTCACCCCCATTGGCGTAGCGGAGCGCCCGGTCTGCGGGCAGGTTTGCCACGGTGGGCAGGCCCGAGTCGATGGCGTGGCTCTTGTGGCCCGCGTCGCACACGGCATGGGTGCCGCGCACCGAAATCACCTGGGTTTTGACGAACAGGGCGTGCTCGAATGCGGGCTGCGCGGGGTCGCGTTCGTTGCGGGCGTAGTCGGCGTCCATGAAAAGGAACGACCCCGCCTGCAGCTCGCCATACACCCCGCTGGCCGCTTCGTTCACCAGCGTGCCGGTGCCAGAGCCCGTGACCAGCGGCACGGGCACCCCTGCGGCCTCGATGAGGTCGCGCGTGTGCGCAGCTTGCTGCACGGTGCGCGCAATGGCCTCGCGCCGTTCGGCGGCGCTGGCAAAGTGCTGGGCGCGGCCATGGTAAGCCTGCAACCCGGCAAAGCGCAGCCGTGGGTGGCGGGCCACGGCCGGTGCCAGCGCCACGGCGGCCTCGCCCGGCGGTACGCCGCAGCGGCCCTGGCCTACGTCAATCTCTACCAGCACATCCATGCCCGCGTCGCTGCCAGACTGCGCCATCGCTTCGGCCAGGCGCTCGATGCCCTCCGCGCTGTCCACCGCCACGCCCAGGCGGCCGCCCCGGCTGGCAAGGGCCGTGGCCAGCCGCGCCGCGCGGTGCAGCTTGGGCATGGCAATCACTTCGTTGGTGATGGTGATGTCCAGCACGCCGCCAGCGGCCAGGGCTTCAGCTTCGGACACTTTTTGCACGCATACGCCCTGTGCCCCGGCCTGCTGCAGCAACAAGGCCAGCTCGGCGCTTTTGTGCATCTTGGCGTGGGGCCGCCAGCGCACCTGGTGCTTGCGGGCGAATTCGGCCATGCGCTGGATGTTGCGGTCCATGGCGTCCAGGTCCACCACCAGGGCGGGGGTGTCGATCAGGTCTACCCGCTGGCCGATGAGGGCGGCGAGGGCGTCAGGCGTGGTTTTCATCGCGTACGGCGTTGTCCAGGTGCTGTGTGTCGGCCCAGCCCACCAGGCTGAGACCATCGGGTGTCCAGAGCAGGCGGTTGATGGCAGCGTTGCCCAGCTGCCAGGTGCGCGGGGCTTGAATGTCCTGTCGGGTGGCGGCGCGATACAGCACGTCCAGCACGCCGCCGTGGGCCACCAGCACGATCTGCCCGCCCACATGCTGGGCTGCCAGGGCGTGGGTGGTGGTGGTGATGCGTTCGCGCAGCGCGATCAGCGATTCGCCGCCCTCGGGCGCAAAGGCGGGGTCGCGCTTGCGCCAGCGGTAGGCTTGCTCCGGCTCTTTGGCTTCCAGCTCTTCAAAGGTATGGCCTTGCAGCACGCCAAAGCTGCGTTCACGCAGGCCCTGGTGGGCGGCCAGCGGCGCCTGTGTGGTTTCTGCGATGGCCTGGGCCGTGACCCAGGCGCGTTGCAGGTCACTGCTGTAGATGGCGTCGATGGGCTCATCGGCCAGTGCCAGCGCCGCCTGGCGGGCTTGCCACAGGCCCACGTCGTTCAGCGGAATGTCCAGATGGCCCTGGAGGCGGCTGTCCACGTTCCAGGCGGTTTCTCCGTGGCGGATGGCGATGATGCGGGTGGCGTCCATGCAATGTCAGGGCTGGGTCGGTAAGGGAATGCGCACCTGGCGCGGGCCTTGGGGTGGCTGGGGAAAGCCGTTGAGCGCGGCGTCGAACAGCACGCCGTACACCGCGGGGTCAGACACCCACACGTCTTCGTGCACGGCCGAGGTTTCGTAAACCACTTCCTGCGTGCGCGCATCGCGCATCACAATGCTGACCACGCGCCGGTGCAGCGGGGCGGGGGCGCCCACCTGCCACAGGCCGCTCATGCCCCAGCCGCCACGCCCGCCGTACCAGCCCCAGCCGCCAAACGCCCAGGGCGGGTGGTCATCAAACGGGTCGCGGCGCGGTGTGAAGCCCGCCTGCGCGCCCAGTTGCACCACCCATTGGCCGGTTTCATCATTGCGCTGCAGCCCGGCGCGCGCCAGGGCTTGCTCGGCCAGCGCCAGGATGGGGTCGAACGAGGGTGTTTGCTGCGAGGGCAGGCGCTCCAGCCGGTACGTCATGGGCTGCTGGGCGGTGGCTGCGGCGGGCAGTCTGGAAAAGCTGCGTACATCGCCTTCCACCACGCGGTGGGTGGCGCACCCGGCCAGCACGGCCGCCATGCCCAGCAGCACGGCACATTTCTTCCATTGCAAAGTCATCATGGCAAGTCTCCTGAAGCGGTTGCGGTGGATGGCTGCAGTGGTGCAGCGCGCTGGCTGGGGTGGCCTTCAGGGGGAACGGCCGCCTGGCTATAGATTCAAGCAGTCAGAGCGTGAAGCTGGGTCAAAGATTCCTCAACCGATCTGCACCACCTGCACGCCGGGCAGCGTGGGCGCGGGCGCAAACTCTTCCTTGTCAAACGCCTTGTCTCCGTTTTCGTCGGCCACGCCGGTGGCACGGGCGTTCTTGAAGTCGTACAGGCTGCCGTCCAGCAGGTGCGAAGGCACCACGTTCTGCAGGGCGTTGAACATGTTTTCGATGCGGCCGGGGAAGCGCTTTTCCCACTCGCGCAGCATCTCGCCCACCTGCTTGCGCTGCAGGTTCTCCTGGCTGCCGCACAGGTTGCACGGGATGATGGGAAAGTTGCGGTGCGCGGCCCAGCGGGCGGTGTCTTTCTCGGCCACATAGGCCAGAGGGCGGATCACCACATGCTTGCCGTCGTCGCTGACCAGCTTGGGCGGCATGCTCTTCATCTTGCCGCCGAAGAACATGTTGAGCAGCAGCGTTTGCAGGATGTCGTCGCGGTGGTGGCCCAGGGCGATCTTGGTGCAGCCCAGCTCATCGGCCACGCGGTACAGAATGCCCCGGCGCAGGCGGCTGCACAGGCTGCAGGTGGTCTTGCCCTCGGGGATCAGCTTCTTGACGATGCTGTAGGTGTCTTCGTTCTCGATGTGGAAGGGCACGCCGGTGCTGGCCAGGTATTCGGGCAGCACATGCTCAGGAAAGCCCGGCTGCTTCTGGTCCAGGTTCACGGCCACCAGGTCAAAGTGGATGGGCGCGCGGGCCTTGAGCTTGAGCAGGATGTCGAGCAGCGCATAGCTGTCTTTGCCGCCGGACATGCACACCATCACCTTGTCGCCTTCTTCAATCATGTTGAAGTCGACGATGGCCTTGCCCACCTCGCGGCACAGGCGCTTTTCCAGCTTGTGGGTTTCGCGTTCGATTTTCAGGCGGGCTGCGTTGGCCGTGGGCTCTTGCGGTGCTTCGGCTTCGTCGGTCCAGCCGGTGGTGGTGGGATGGGGGTTGTTGATCACTGCATTCATAGGTTTACCACTGCCCCGTTTCCATGCGAATCGCCACTTCGCAGTCGTCAAAAATTTCCAGCTTCGCAATCTTCACGCGCACGCCCAGCACGCCGGGCAACTGCATCAGGCGGTTGGCCAGCTTGCCGATCAGGCTCTCGAGCAGGTTCACGTGCTCGGCGGTGCATTCGTCGATGATGATCTGGCGCACGCGGCGGTAGTCCAGCACGTGGCTGATGTCGTCGTCGCGCGGGGCCAGGGGCTGCACGCCCAGGCTCAGTTCGGCATCGACCTGGATCGGCTGGGGATCGATTTTTTCGTGCTCAAGGATGCCCAGGTTGGCATCAAAGCGCAAACCGGTCAGCGTCAGGGTTTGAAGACCTGCACGTGGGGGGATGTTCTGGGTTGGGGTGATCACGTTTGTCACCAGGGTTTGATGGTTACCCGTTCTACCCCCACTGACGTGCAGTCGGGGTAGACATCGGGCTTTCGGGTGGAAACACGCACGGCATGAATCTCTTGCCGCTGGAGCAATGCATCACAAATCCCATCACAAAGGGTTTCTTGTAATTCGTGATGCCGCTCGCCGACGCATTCAAAAATCGTTTTCCGGACAAAGTCGTAATCGACGGTTTCCGAGATGTCGTCTTGGGTGGCAGGGGCCAGTTCGAGCTTCACGCACAGATCCACATCAAACCAGATGCGCTGTGGTGCGGTACGTTCAAAGTCGTGTACACCAATGCGAACCATCACCTCATGCTGGCGCAGGCTCAGTGCACGGCAATCTGTGGCCAGTCGTGGGTCTATGGCTCCAAAGGCCAGAAGAATGGAGTTCATTAATGGGCAGCCTCTTCGATGGCCCACATCACATCCCTGCTCAATGGAATGAGGTGCTGGCCGTTGTCTGTTCTGAGTGTGCAGCCATTGATGCTGGGGTTTTGTGCCATGAATAGCGCCCCTTGGGCCACATCTGCGGGGTCAATGCGTTTTTGAACTAGGTTAACCAAGCTGGCTTTGTCGAAATTGGTCTGGGTTTGTGGGCCACTGAGATACATCAGTCCTGGCGAGAGTCCACACACCCTGACTGTGGGAGCCAGTGCCTGCGCCTGCAGCGCCACGCTGCGCTCCAGCGCCAGCTTGCTGACGGTGTAGGAGAAATAATCGGGATTCAGGTTGTGCACTTTCTGATCCAGCACATGGATTACGCAATGTGTCCCGTGGGCAACGCCAGATCCTTGGCGCACTCGGTTGTAGAGGGCATTGGCCAAAAGCAGCGGAGTTACCGTGTTGACCTGGAAGTGCCTTTGCAGTCCCTCGGCGGTTGCCGAGGGTGCGTCATCCGCCTCGAAAATCGAAGCGTTGTTGACGATGCACTGCGGAGGCTGTCCAGTGAGCTGCACGCACTGATCCATCAGCAGCTCTGCCGCATTGTCTTGGGCAAGATCCATGTCCACCAGCAGGCAGTCTGCTCCAGCATCTTGCACTTCCTGTCGGGTTTTCTGTGCGCTGTCTTTCGATGTGCGGTAGTGGCACAGAACGCTCCAGCCCGCTTTGGCGAAAGCCAGGGCGATTTCTCGGCCAAGCCGGTGGGCGCCCCCGGTGATCAAAACCCAGTTTTTATTGTTCATGTGAGTTTTGCAATGGGTGCAGCTGTAGAGGGTGGGGTTGTTTCCTGTGCTTCAAGGATGCCGCGTACAAAAAAACCCAGATCCTGTGTAAAGTAGAGTTTTTCCATGGGGCGCAGCAAGAAATCATCAGGAAGAGCACGGAAGAAAAGCAGGGCTCTGCCGCCATCTTCGCCGCCGTACTCTGCCAACTCGGAGTTCAAGCGGTAGCCCTCTGCTTGGGCCCCGGCAATCACATGCTGGTAGGCCGAAAGTGCCGGATTTTTATCCAGCGGCCCTGCAGGTTGGATGGCGTCAGGCAGGCTGAACATCACATTCACCTTGCGCACATTCAACTCTACGCTGAACCGCAGTGGAGACTTGAGTGAATTATGTCCTTGCTGTGCGGTCAGTGTGTAGGTCGCTCTGCATCCCGTGCGCAGAAGTGGTGTGAGCTGGAGCTTTCGTGACTGGCAGGCAATTTCTTGTACTTGCTGAGGAATGAGCTTATCGAGAATGGTATGGGTAATGTTGGCAAGGCGTTTTTCGCTGCGTTGACCAAACACCAGCCCGATCACAATAAGGCTGACAGGCAGCGCTACGGTGAGCAGGCTGATGGCTGCTGTCATGGACTCTTTGTCCCGGTTGAAGACGGCCCATACCACCAACCCGAGGCCGCCCAGCATGACGGCGAGAAATACAATGACCAGAACTCCACGCGCCCACAAGGGCAGCGCCAAAGACTGTAACCAACGCACGACCTCAGACGAGGGCTGTGCGCTAGAAGGGTTGGATGAATCGCTCATGTGGTGTGCATAGAGGGCGTTTTGTCGGCGGGCGAATTATGACTGTCCTCACTGAAGAACTTGCTGAACACATTGCCCAGGCCATTGCCGCCGAGGGCGGATGGCTGGGTTTTGACCGCTTCATGGCCTTGGCCCTGTACACGCCCGGCCTGGGCTACTACGCCAACGACTCCACCAAATTCGGCGCCATGCCCGAGTCGGGCAGCGATTTTGTGACCGCCCCTGAACTCACGCCCTTGTTCGGCCAGACGCTGGCCGTGCAGGTGGACGAGGCCCTGCAGCGCACCGGTACCGACGAAGTTTGGGAGTTTGGTGCGGGCTCGGGCGCGCTGGCGCTGCAGTTGCTGGATGCCCTGGGCGACCGGGTGCAGCGTTACACCATCGTCGATCTCTCGGGCAGCCTGCGCGCGCGCCAGCAGGCCAAGCTGCTCGCCCACGCCCACAAGCTGCGCTGGGTGGATGCCCTGCCCGAAAAGTTCAGTGGCGTGGTGGTGGGCAATGAAGTGCTGGACGCCATGCCCGTGCAATTGCTGGCGCGCCATGGCGGCCAGCAGGGCGGTGTGTGGCATGAGCGCGGTGTGGTGGTGGCCGAAGACGGCAGTTTTGCCTGGGCCGACCGCCCCACGGCCCTGCGCCCGCCCGTCGACATTGAAGGCCCGCAGGACTACCTGACCGAAATCCACGCCCAGGGCGAAGGCTTCATACGCATGCTGGCCGACCGACTGGAGCGGGGTGCGGCCTTTTTGCTGGACTACGGCTTTGGCGAAGACGAGTACTACCACCCCCAGCGCCACATGGGCACGGTGATGTGCCACCAGGGCCACCTGGCCGATGGGGACCCGCTGGTGGACGTGGGGCGTAAAGACATCACCGCCCACGTCAACTTCACCGCCATGGCCCTGGCCGCGCAAGAGGCTGGTATGCAGGTGCTGGGCTACACCACCCAGGCGCACTTTCTCATCAACTGCGGTTTGCTATCAAAAATGGAGCTGCTCACGCAAGCAGAGCGGGCGACAGCGGCCAAATTGATCATGGAGCACGAAATGGGCGAGCTGTTCAAGGTGCTGGCCCTGGGCGCGGGCGATGCGTGGGAGCCCGTGGGGTTTGCGCGCGGAGACCGGTCGCACCGGCTTTGACCGCGTAGGCACCCCATGCTCCGCTGGCTCATCGTCATCTTCCTCGCGCTGGTGTTCATCAACGGCCTGTCGCCGCTGCTGCAGCGCCTGGGGTTGGGCCGCCTGCCGGGCGATTTCAAGTTCAAGCTGTTTGGGCGCGACTGGTTCATTCCGCTGGCCAGCACCGTGCTGCTCAGCTTTGTGGTCAGCCTGATTGCCAAGTGGGTGTGAGCGGGGTTGCAGGCGAGGCCTGAGCGCCCTCTGTGACGGGTGTCAATGGCTTCAGTCCGCAGCGGCCTGCAGCGCATCCATGAATGCCTTGCGCCACCAGTGCACGTCGTGTTCCTGGATGCGCGCCATGAGCTTCTGGTGGCGCGCCTGCCGCTCGGCCAGCGGCATCTGCAGCGCCTGCTGGATGCTGTCGGCCATTCCCTGGGGGTCGTAGGGGTTCACCAGCAGCGCTTCTTTCAATTGCTCGGCCGCACCGGCAAAGCGTGACAGCACCAGCACGCCGGGGTTGTCCGGGTCTTGCGCCACCACGTATTCCTTGGCCACCAGGTTCATGCCGTCGCGCAGCGGTGTGACCAGCCCCACGGCGGCGGCGCGGCACAGGCCCGGCACACGTTTGCGCGCCACCATGCGGTGGATATAGCGCACGGGCATCCAGTCCAGCTCGCCATAGTCGCCGTTGACCGAGCCGCACAGGCCCTCCAGCTCCTGGCGCAGGTCGGCGTAGGCGTGCACATCGTCGCGGCTGGGCGAGGCGATCATGATCATCGTCGCGCTGCCCCGGTTTTCGGGGTAGCGGTCGAGCAGCTCGCGAAACGCGCGCACCCGGTGCGGGATGCCCTTGGAGTAGTCGAGCCGGTCAATGCCCAGCAGCAGGCGCCTGCGCGAATACTCGTCGCGCATGTTCTCGTAGGTCTCCACCGCGTCGGGGGCGTGCGTGAGGCGCGTGAACTCGTCCACGTCGATGCCGATGGGAAAGGACTGCACCACCACCGTGGCCCCAAACGCGCGCACGCGCTTTTCGTCCACCGCTTCGGCGCCGCCTTCGTTGCGCACATAGCGCGTGAAATGCGCCACATCGGCCTCGCTCTGCAGGCCCACCAGGTCGTACGCAAACAGCGACCGCATCAGCCATTCGTGCTGCGGGATGGCTGCCATGATGAGCGGCGGCGGCATGGGGATGTGCAAAAAGAACCCGATGCGCTGCTTGCAGCCCATGGCGCGCAGTTCGGCGGCCAGCGGAATCAGGTGGTAGTCGTGCACCCAGATCACATCGTCGTCGCGCAGCAGCGGCAGCAGCTTGCGCGCAAACATCTGGTTCACGCGCCGGTAGCCCGCGATGTAGCTGGCGTTGAAGTCGGCCAGGTCCAGCCGGTAATGGAACACCGGCCACAGCACGCTGTTGCTGTAGCCGTGGTAGTAGTTGTCGTGGTCTTCGCGGCACAGGTCCACGGTGGCCAGGGTGACGGCGCCGGCCTGGCGGGTGTGCAGTTCGCCCTCGCCGGGTGTGCCGCCTTCCACCACCGTGCCGCTCCAGCCAAACCAGAGGCCTCCGGTCTGGTTGAGCGCTTCACCCAGGGCCACAGCCAGGCCCCCGGCGGCGGGTTTGCGTGGATCGGCAAGGCGATTGGAGATGACGACAAGACGGCTCATGGGGGCCATCATCCGTGCAGACCGCCCCCGGCCGCTGTCGGACAGCGCCTCAAATCACGCTGTCCCAGGGCGCCGACAGGCGCACGGCGGCGTTGATCACGCCCACCATGGAATAGGTCTGCGGGAAGTTGCCCCACATCTCGCGGGTGTCGGGGTGGGTGTCTTCCGACAGCAGGCCCAGCGGGTTGCGGGCGGCCAGCATGGTTTCGAAGATGGCCCGCGCCTCGGCCTTCCGGCCAATGCGCGCCAGCGCGTCGATGCGCCAGAAGGTGCAGATGTTGAAGGCCGTTTCGGGCTTGCCGAAATCGTCGGCCGCTTCATAGCGCCGCATATAGGGGCCATCGCACAGGCTCTTTTCCATGGCCTCCACGGTGCTCACAAAACGCGGGTCCTTAGGGTCGATGAGGCCCACCTCGGCCATCAGCAGCACGCTGGCATCCAGCTCATGCCCGCCAAAACTCTCGGCAAACGCCTGGCGTTCTTCGCACCACGACTTGTCGAGAATCTCGGCGCGCATGCGGTCGGCATGCTGCTGCCAGTGGCGGGCGCGGTCGGCCAGTTGCAGCGTGGCGGCGATCTTGGCCAGCCGGTCGCAGGCGGCCCAGCTCATCAGGGCCGACGAGGTGTGCACCCGGGCGCGCGTGCGCAGCTCCCACATGCCCGCATCGGGCTGGCCGTACACACGCACGGCGTTGTCGCCCACCTGTTCCAGCCGCTTGAATTCGGCCAGGCCCGCGCGGTGCAGCAGGCGGTGGTCGTGGAAGGCCTGGGCCGCGCCCAGCACGATGTTGCCGTACACGTCGTGCTGAAAATGCTCGGCCGCCTGGTTGCCCACGCGCACCGGGCCCATGCCCCGGTAGCCTGCCAGCTGGGGCACAAAACGCTCGGGCAGGTCTTTCTCCAGCCCAATGCCATACAGCGGCTGGATGTGGCCGTCGCCGCCTTCAACCACCACGTTGCTCAGCCAGCGCAGGTAGTCCTCCATCGTGCCCACCTCGGAGATGCTGTTGAGCGCGCGCACCACAAAAAACGCATCGCGCAGCCAGCAGTAGCGGTAGTCCCAGTTGCGGCCGCTGTGGGCGGACTCGGGGATGCTGGTCGTCATGGCGGCCACGATGGCGCCGGTTTCCTCGTACAGCGACAGCTTGAGCGTGATGGCTGCGCGGATCACCGCGTCCTGCCACTCCAGCGGAATGGCCAGCGCGCGGCTCCAGCTGCGCCAGTAGGCCGTGGTCTCCTGCTCGAAGTGGCGGGCGGTGTCGGCAATGCCGTCCACCAGCGTCTCGTCCGCGCCCAGCAAGAAGTTGTGTTCGCGGTTGAGCACAAACGCCTGGCCCGACAGCACATGCGACACCGGCGCATCGGTGGACAGGCGCAGCGTCATGCCCTCGCCCACATAGCGGATGTGGTTGCTGCCGCGCGTGATCTCGGGCGTGGTCTGGCCCCAGTCGTAGCGCACCTTGAGCGCCACCCGGATGCGCGGCGCGCCCTGGATGGGCCGCACCCGGCGCACCAGCGTCATGGGCCGGAAGTAGCGCGAGCGACTGTAAAAGCGCGGCGCAAAGTCGGTGATCTCGATGCCATGTCCCGCCTTGTCGAACAACTGCGTGCGCAGGATGGCGGTGTTGGGCTCATACCACTGGTGGGCCGATGCCAGGTCTTCCAGCTCGATCGCAAAGTGGCTGCCCTCGTCGCCAGGCTGCAGCAGGGCGTTGAACACCGGGTCGCCATCAAAGCGCGGCAGGCAGCACCACACCATGCGGGCGTGGTCGTCGATGAGTGCGCTGATGGCGCAGTTGCCGATCATCCCGAGGTTGAGTGAGCCCGCTTGGGGCTGTGTGGCGGCGGTGTTCATCGTTCGCGCTCCAGCGTTGTGCGTGCAGACGACAACCAGCCCCGCAGCGCGGCCGATGTCATGCAGCGGTGTTGTGCCATGGTGGGCCCTTCGCCCACCTTGATGCCCCAGCCGCCGAGTGCCTGGACGGCGGCAAAGCCGGCCTCGTCGGTAACGTCATCGCCCACAAAGACCGGCGTGCGGCCCGCAAAGGGTGGCTGCGTCATGAAGTCGATGATGGCCTGGCCCTTGTGAACGCCACGGGGTTTCACTTCAAAGACGCATTTGCCGCGCAGCAGTTCCACACCGTCCACCTCCCGCATGGCTTGCACCAGCGTGTCGTGGCACAGGGATTCGAGGTGGGGCGCCAGGCGGTAGTGCAGGGCGACGCTCACGCGTTTGGTCTCCACCAGCAGACCGGGGTGGCGCGCTGCCAGGGCCTGTGCGGCCTGCAGTACAGGCTCCAGGGCGGGTGGTGCGGTGGCGGGCACCGAAGTGTCGAAGAGGCGGTATTGGGCCCCATGTTCGCTCGCCAGCGGCAGGCGCAGCGGCGCCAGAAATCCGTCGATGTCGGCCTCCGGCCTGCCGGTCACGATGGCCAGCGCGCCACCCAGCTGGGTGTGCAGCGATGACAGCGTGCGGATCAGGCCCGATGCGATGCGCACCGCTTCGGGGCGTGGCGCCAGCTCGGTGAGCGTGCCATCGAAATCCAGAAAAAGCGCATGGGCAGTTGTCAGTGTGGGGAGCAGCTGCATGCGCCAAACCATAGCAGACGCTGCAATGCAGGCACGGCCACCAGGGGGATTCAGGGCTGGTAAACGCGCGCAAGGTGTGCGACCGGTTGCAACTGGGGTGGCCGCAGATGGCAACGCATACTCTTGAAACAGCGCACCTGCGGCGCCATGTGATCAGCAAGCTTTTTGCCCCTAACCCTTGCCGCGCCATGACCGAAGCCCTGCACATCGTCTGCCCCCATTGCCACACCACCAACCGCGTGCAGAGCACCGACCTGGGCAGCGCGCCCGATTGCGGCCAATGCCATCAGCCCCTGTTTGCGGGGGCGCCGCTGGAGCTGGATGCGACCAGCTTTGACAAGCATGTGGCGCGCAGCCATATCCCGGTGCTGGTGGACTTCTGGGCCCCGTGGTGTGGTCCCTGCCGACAGATGGCGCCCGCCTTTGCGCAGGCCGCCCGCGAGCTGGAACCCAGAGTGCGCCTGGCCAAGCTCAACACCGAAGACCACCAGGCCATTGCGGCGCGCTATGCCATCCGCAGCATCCCGACCATGATCCTGTTCCAGCAAGGGCGTGAGGTGGCGCGCATTTCGGGCGCGCTGGGGGCGGCAGACATCGTGCGCTGGGTGCGTACCACCGCAGGTTGACGCGCAGCGGTCAGCGGATTCCCAGCACGCGGTCCAGCGATACGCTGCCAGCGCCGCGCCCCACCAGGTACAGCATCAGCCCCGCCCATGACAGGTGGGTGGGCCATGCATCCGGGTAGACAAATATCTGGATCACCACCGTCATGCCCAGCAGCGCCAGCGCCGACAGGCGTGTGAAGAGGCCCAGCACCAGCAGCACCGGAAACAGGTGCTCGGCCACGGTGGCCGTCTGCGCTGCCAGCTCGGGCGGCAGCAAGGGCAGCTTGTATTCGTCGCGGAACAGCGCGTAGGCGCTGTCGGAGATGGTGAACCAGCCTTCGACCTTGGTGCGTGCCGACATCCAGAAGATGCCTGCCATGGCCACCCGGTTGACCAGCGCCAGCAGGCTGTGCGGGGTGAGCCAGGTGGCGGTGTCGGCCAGGCGCGCCAAGAGCAAGCGTGGGCCTTTGTCAGGTGCCGCGGGGAAGTGTGTGCTGGTGGTCATGAAGGGCTCCTCAGCCTGTGCGTGAATCGGTGGGTAAATCGGTGGGTATCAAGGCGCCTGCGTCCAGCAAGGTGCTGATCAGGGCGGCGAAGTCGGCGGTGGGTTCGACATTCAGGGCCGAAGTGGCGGCGGCCTCCAGCGTGTGGCCTTGGGCGCAGGCGTCCAGAAAGGCCACCCCAGCGCGCGACAGGGGGCGCCACACCACCTCGGCATGCGGCCGCGTGAGCAAGGCGCCATCGCCTGTCCACTCCAGTGCCTCATGGTGATGCAGACCTTCACGGTGGCTTTGCCACAGGGCATAGGCCGGATGTTCGTCGCACCAGGCCCAGCGCGCGGCGGGGTGGGGGCGCAGTGCGGCTTGGGGCAAGGTGTCAGGGGTCTGGTGTGCCAGCCAGTGGCGGTCTACGGCGGTGGCATCTGCCGCCAGATGGCATTCGGTCCAGCAGCGGTCCAGGCGCGCCACGGCGCTCAGGTAGGGCAGCTCGGCCGCCGGGGCAAACCCGGCCAGAAAGTCTGCAAACCCCGCGCCATAGCTCACCAGCAGGCCGTTACGCGGCGGCTGGGCGCGGGCGAACACTGCTGCAGCGGCGCGGAACCAGTCGTCACCCACCAGCTGACCCACCGTGGGGTAGTTGGCCTGCAGCGCATCGATGCAGCCCTTGAGCACGGTGTTGCGGTACACGGCAAAGCCCGGTTGGGACTCCAGTGCGGACAGCCAGGGTGCATGGGCCGCCGGGCCGAGCAGCGCGGCAGAGAAGCCGTCCTGGAAGGTGCTCAGCTGCATGGAGCATCCTCGGGCTGCACGGCTGTGAGCGCACTGTGGGCTTGGTCGCGTTCGGTCAGCAACTCGCTGAACACGGGCAGGTTGTCATCGCGTTCGATGAGGGTGGGCACGGGGCCGGTGCGTGCGATCACCTGCGCGTACAGTGCCCACACGGCGGGCGCCACGGGCGCATCGTGGCTGTCGATGAGCAGCGCATCGCCATGCACCGGGTCCGCATGGTGGCCCGCCAGGTGGATCTCTGCCACGGCGTGCAGGGGGAAGGCGTCGAGGTAGGCCCGCGCGTCAAAGCCCAGGTTGTTGGCGCTGATGTACACGTTGTTCACGTCCAGCAGCAGGGCGCAGCCGGTGCGCCGCACCAGCTCGGCCAAAAAATCGGTCTCCAGCCAGTCGTGGCCGTCAATGTGCAGGTAGTGCGTGGGGTTCTCGATGGCGATGGGGCGTTGCAGCACGTCTTGCGTGCGGGCGATGTTGTCTGCAATGCGCAGCAAGGCGGCCTGCGTGCGCGGAAACGGCAGCAGGTCGGGCAGGTACTGCCCGCGCCAGGTGGACCAGGCCAGGTGCTCTGAAATGATGGCGGGCTCCAGCCGCCTTGCGAGGGCCGCCACCCGCGCCAGATGGGCCGCGTCGGGCGGCGCATCAGCCGCGAGCGACAGCGACACGCCATGCAGGGCCACGGGGTGGCGCGCGCGGATGGCTTCGAGCCAAGCCAGGCGCGGGCCGCCGTCGGCCAGGTAGTTTTCGGGGTGCACCTCCCACCACAGGCCGGGGGCGCTGCAGCCCAGTGCCTCGTCGTAGTGCTGGGGCTTGAGGCCCAGGCCAGCGGTGAGACGGTGCGGGGCCATGGATCAGTCCTTGATGGGGGTGAGCGAGCCCATGCCCTTGGGGGTCTTGATCGTGGTGCAGGTGCCTGCGGGCACAAACTTCCAGGCGTTGCCCTGGTAGTCCACCTTGGACGTGCCTGCGCAGGTGGTGCCAGGGCCTGCGGCGCAGTCGTTCTTGCCGGCCATCGAGACGCCGTAGCACTTCTCCATGGCGGGTTTGGCGCCGTCCATGGGGGCGGCGCTGGTTTGGGCCATGGCGGCGCCAGAGGTCAGGGCCACAAGGGCGAGGGCGCCGAGGCTGAGGGTGCGGGTGGTCATGGTGCGGTTCTCCAAGGGTTGATAAAGGTTGAATCCGACCGGGTGACAGCACAGCGGTTGCGTTGCGTGGCCCGATCAGTGTTGTAATTCGCGCTGTGCAGCCAGCGGGTTACAGCGCTGCGCAAAAAAATGGGGCGGCATGCTCTACAAAATTTTTGCACGGCCTGTAACCCATTCGTCCCGGCATCCGAATTGCCTTCAGGGAGACACCATGGAGATAGTGGAAGAGCGCCTGCGAGGCTTGTTGCTGCAAGGGCTGGATGCCGATGCAGCCGCCTACCAGCGCTTTCTCAAGGAGTTGAGCGCCCACCTGCGCGCCTTCTTGCGCCGCCGTCTGGCGCAGCGGCCCGATGAGGTGGAAGACCTTGTGCAGGAGACGCTGCTGGCCGTGCACAACCAGCGCCACACGTACCGGCCCGAGATGCCGGTGACGGCCTGGGCGCACGCGATTGCGCGCTACAAGCTCATCGACTGGCTGCGCTCGCATGCCGTGAAGGAGGGCCGCAACGACCCGCTGGACGATGCCGACGAGTTGTTTGCCACCAGCGACAGCGAGGCCGCCGAAGCTCGGCGGGACCTGGGGCAGCTTTTGCGCACGCTGCCAGACAAGCAGCGGCTGCCCATTGAGTATGTGAAGCTGGAAGGGTTGTCGGTGGTCGAGACGGCGCGCCTCACGGGGCTCTCGGAGTCGGCCGTCAAAGTCGGCGTGCACCGGGGGCTCAAGGCCCTGGCCGCCAAGATCAGGGGGATGGCATGAAAACCGATGATTGGATTGCGATGTTGGCCACTGGGGCCCAGCCTGTGCCTGCCCATGCGCTGGAGCGGCGCTTGTTTGCCGCGCTGGTGGCGGGTGGGGCTGGCGCCGCGACGTTGATGCTGCTGGTGTTTGGCCTGCGGCCCGAGCTTGCGCAGATGGCCGCGTTGCCCATGTTCTGGGGCAAGCTCGGGTTTGCTGCAGCCCTGGCCTTGCCTGCGGGCTGGGCGCTGCTGCGGCTGGCGCGCCCCGGTGCGGACTGGCGGCGCGTGCTGCGGTGGGTGGCACTGCCGGTGGCCCTGGTCTGGGCCCTGGCGGGGTGGGCGCTGCTGCAATCACCTGAGGCAGACCGCTGGGGCCAGGTGCTGGGCAGCACTTGGCGCAGTTGCCCTTTCAACATCGCCCTGTTGTCTGTGCCCATGTGGATTGCCTGCTTTGGGGTTCTGCGCCGTGCGGCTCCAACCCGCTTGGCCTGGGCGGGGGCTGGTGCGGGGTTACTGGCCGGTGCCGTGGGGGCCTTGGTGTACGCAGTGCACTGCCCTGAGATGGCGCTGCCCTTTGTGGCGGTGTGGTACGTCGCGGGCATGATGATCCCCACCGCGCTGGGGGGCCTGCTGGGGCCGCGTCTGCTGCGCTGGTAGGGCCCGCGCCCCTTGGGTCATCAGGCGCTGTCGGTTCCCGAATCAGGCGTTGCGCTGCGGTGCAGCCACTGCGCTACGGCTTCGATGCGTGCCTGGTGGATGAGCTGGCCTACCTGCGGGCCCACCAGGCCGTGGGCGGCGGCGTGGGCCGCAATGTCACGAGTGACCACACTTTGCACGGCGGCCAGCACCCCCAGCAGGCGTGGGCGCTGCGGGTAGGCGGCTTCTTCAAACCCCAGGCGGCCTCGCGCATCGCATTCGCAGGCCAGCAGCACATCGGCAAAGCGCTCGGGCTTGCGGATGGCGTCACAGCGCTCCAGCAGGCGCACCAGTGCTGCTGCGCTCAGGTCGCCGCTGCGGTGGATGTTGCCGTGCTCGCGCGCCACCACGTCGGCGGTTTCGCGGCAATCCACGGGCACGCGCAGGCGCTCGGCCACGCCGCGCAGCAGTTTGGCGCTGCGCTCCTCATGGCCGATGTGCCGTGGCAGCACATGCTGCGGAGTGGTGCCCTTGCCAAAGTCGTGCGCCAGGCAGGCAAAGCGAACCACCAGCGGCGCGTTCAGCCGGGCGGCCATGTCCAGCACCATCATCAGGTGCACGCCGGTGTCCACCTCGGGGTGGTGCAGGGGGGGCTGGGGCACGCCCCACAGGCGCGCCACTTCGGGCAGCAGCACCTGCAGCGCCCCGCATTCGCGCAGCACCTCGAACATGCGCGAGGGCTTTGCTTCCATCAGGCCGCGCGCCAGTTCCTGCCACACGCGCTCGGGCACCAGGTGGTCCACCTCGCCGTGCTCCACCATCTCGCGCATCAGCTGCATGGTTTCAGGGGCCACGGTGAAGTCGGTAAAACGCGCCGCGAAGCGGGCCACGCGCAGGATGCGCACCGGGTCTTCGCGGAACGAGTCGGTCACATGCCGCAGCAGCCGGGCCTGCAGGTCTTGCACGCCGTGGTATGGGTCAAATAGCACGGTAGCGCCCGTTGAATCAGCGCTGCTAGCTATGGAATTGATAGTGAGGTCTCGCCGGGAGAGGTCTTCTTCCAGTGTGACGTTGGGCGAGCTCTCCACCACAAAGCCCCGGTAGCCCCGCCCGCTCTTGCGCTCGGTGCGGGCCAGCGCGTATTCCTCGCGCGTTTCGGGGTGCAGAAACACCGGAAAATCGCGGCCCACGGGCAAATAGCCCAGTTCCAGCATCTGCTCGGGCGTGGCACCCACCACCACCCAGTCGTGGTCATTGACGGGGCGGCCCAAAAGGCGGTCACGCACCGCGCCGCCAACCATGTAAATTTGCATGGGACCGAGTTTATAGAGCTGGGCCCACCCTGCTGCCGTTGTGTGTAGCGCCTTTATCGTTCTGTCTGCTCATGTCCATCGCTTCTTCCCTCACCATCGCCCAGCCCAACCCCGACGGCAGCCTGCCCGTGCCCGCAGCGCCTGACGCTGCCGCCAACGCCGCTGCCGAGGCACTGCAGCGCGAGGCGCAATTGGAAGCGCTGCAGGCCCAGGTGGCGCAGTTGCAGGAAATCCTGGCCAAGCCGCTGACCGAGATCCTGGCCGAGCACGACAAGGCCAAGGAGGCCGCCGCCGCGTGGGATTCTTTCGGGGCGATGTGGATGCTGTCGCAGCGCGCCATGCGCCGCGTGGCGATGGATTTGGCGGCCCAGCAGGGCGTGAGCGAGCAAGAGGTGGTGGCCCGCGCCCTGGCCTATGCCAACCAGGTGCTCAATGTCGAAGACGAAGACCTGGGCGGCACCGTGGCCCCGGCACAGTTGGCGCACATTGCGCGGCACAAGGCGTTCTTGCGCAAGCAGTTTCGGTAAGGCCGAACTGCAGGGCGCATACCCCGGACTTCAGCGCCCCAGCCGGTAGGGTTCCTCAAAGTCCAGAAAGTCTTTTTCCGCCAGCGCTTCGTCGATCCAGGCCTTGACTCCAGGCAACTCGCGCACGCGCTGTACGTAGGCGGCGATGTGCGGTGGCATGGGCAAAGCGTAGGTGTGCAGACGCATGCACACGGGGGCAAAGTAGGCGTCGGCCACGGTGAACTGGCCGAACAGCATGGGCCCGCCGTGCTCCTGCAGCAGTGCGCCCCACATCTCCACCAGGCGCTGCACGTCGGCGCGTACGCCGGGCTGGTCGCGCCAGATCAGGGCGCCGGTGTCGGGCAGGAGGGCCTCGATGTTCATGGGGCAGTGGCTGCGCAGGGCGGTGAAGCCGCTGTGCATCTCGGCGCAGACGCTGCGCGCGCGGGCACGGGCTTTTGCGTCGGCTGGCCACAGCTGCCGGTCGGGCCAGGTTTCGGCCACGTATTCGGCAATGGCCAGCGTGTCCCACACCACCAGGTCGCCGTCCACCAGCACGGGCACCTTCGCGGTGGGGCTCACGGCGCCGATGGTGCGCTTGAACTCTGATTGCGCGTCAAAGCTGTCAAAGCGCACGCGCACTTCTTCAAAGACGATGCCCGCCTGCTTGAGCAGCACCCAGGGGCGCATGGACCAGGACGAGTAGTTCTTGTTGCCGATGTAGAGCTTGAGCATGGGGTTCCTGTCAATCATTCCAGATGGAGCGCGTAGCAATGGATCCGGCCTGAGCTGCTTGACCCGTTCACTGAACGCAGTCGGTGTGCCGCGCACAGGTCGAAAAGCTCCACCTGAACGGATATTTCAAGTTCAAAGAGGCCGACTCGATGACCATGCTAGCGCAGTCTTTAGGTTGGCAGGGCTTGCCACTGATGATCATTTGCGCGGCCATTGATGCGCCCTCCGCATGGGCTTCCCACCGATCCCGGCTGGCGCCGGGTGTCGTCCGGCTGCTGTGTGGTTTTACACTACGCAGCATCGCCTGCCGCGCCTTGTCTAGGGCGTGGTTCCGCTCCCTCTTTGCAAATGACCATAATGGATTCTTCCCAGGCAGATTTTTTTGGCGACGGACAGTCCCCGTCTACGCACCATTCCCCTTCCACGCCGGAGGCCAGTCGTCTCAAGGTGTTGCCGCGTGGACGTGAAAAGCTCAGTCCCGCGCAACAGCGGTTCAATAAATTGCTGGCCCGCGTGGAAAACCTGGGCCGCCAGTTGCGGGACCTGCAGCAGTTGGCTGACAAGCTGCGGCCCCCTCATTTGGCGCGGATGGCGGAGCTAAAGCGCAAGATGGACGAGGCGCGCCGCGAGATGCTGGTGTTTCTGCACCAGCGTTTGCAGCGCAAAGGCTTGACGGCTGCGCAACAGAAAGCGATGCGCGAAATTTTGCAAAGCCTGTTGCCATCGAGCGGCCCCGTGGATGAGTCCGACCCTGAGTTGGCCGAACTGTGCTCTATCTATGCACCACCGCCTCTCGAAGACGACTTGGGTGACCAGGCCAATATGGTGCGTGAGCAGATGCTGGATATGGCTCAGAGCGTGTTGGGCAAAAACTTGGACCGGGAGGCGTTCAAGGGCATCGATTCGCCGGAAGAGTTGATGGAAGCGCTGATTCAGCAAGTGCATACCTTTCAGGAGGCAGAGGATGCGCGGCAGGCCGCGCGCCGCTCTCGCCGTCCTCCATCGGCCCGTCAGCTCAAGGCCCAGGAGCAGGCCCAGGATGCCAAGGCCGCGTTGCGCTCCATTTACCGCCAGCTCGCCAGCGCACTGCACCCCGACCGCGAGCCTGACCCGGTGGAGCGCGAGCGCAAGAGCGCGTTGATGAGCCAGGCCAACGCAGCGTATGAGCGGGGTGACCTGACGGCGCTGTTGCAGTTGCAATTGCAGGCCGAGCAGGTGGACGAGGCTCATATTGCCCAAATGGCTGACGACAAGCTGGCCGCTTTGTCGCTGCTACTCAAGGATCAGGTTAAAACGCTGGAAGGCGAATTGGGAGACGCAGAGATGCGCCTGAGCGTTGAGTTGGGCATACCCGTGGGCGCCCGGATGAAGGAGGCACTGCTCACGCGCCTGCTGCAGGAAGAGCAAGAGGAGCTGGCCCATGTCGTGTCGCAGATGCGGGACGACTTGGTGCGGGTGCGTGACGACGCACAGCTCAAGCTCTGGCTGCGTGAGCAGGCGGCACTGGCCCGCGAACAGGAGCGGGAGGAGGCCTTTTTGGCGCGCCTGGGCGGCGGGTTTTTCTGACCCGCCCTCCCAGATCCCGGGGGGGATCACACGGGCCAGACCACGCCGTTGTCGTTCAGGATGGCGTCCAGCGGCAGGTCGAACTCTTCGGGCTCGAATTCGTCCAGGTAGCCGTTGGTAAAACCCAGCCCCACGGTGAAGGGCTTGGGCTGCAGCGTGGCCAGGGTGCGGTCGTAAAAGCCGCCGCCGTAGCCCAGGCGGTAGCCGCCAGCGGCGTAGCCCACGCAGGGCACAAACAGCAGCGTGGGCACGATCATTTCGGTGTCTTTGGGCTTGGGGATGCCGTAGGCGTCGGGCTCCATGGGGCAGCCGGGGTACCAGGCGTGGAAGGTGAGCGTTTTGTGCTCCTTGTTCACCACCGGCAGACCGATGCGGCGGCGCAGGGGCTCGTCCAGCAACTCGCCGTCTTCCTTCCAGCGGTGCAGGGCTGGCAGGGGGTCGAATTCGCCCTTGATGGGCCAGTAGGCGCCGATCACGGTGTCGGGCCGGTTGACCAGCCAGATGCGCATCACCTGTTGTAACAAATCGGCCCGATGTAGGCGATCGGGCAGGTTGAGGCGTTCTTCAATCAATGCGCGCCGAAGGGCTGCTTTGTCCATCAGATAATTCCCCCATGCAATTGCTCAGAGCGATTTTGACACCCCTTGTGGCCGCCGCTGTGCTGGCCACTGCAGCGCCCCTTGTCCAGGCGCAAAACCGTGGCGACGACACCTTGCTGGAAATGCACCAGGCCTTCCGCAAGGGCGACCGCAAGAAGCTCGAACAGCTGCTGCCCGCCGCACGCGGCCACGCCCTGGAGCCCTGGGCGGCTTACTGGGAGCTGAAACTGCGCCTGGGCGAGGCCAGCCCGGCAGAAATCCAGGCCTTTTTGAAGCGCTACGCCGGCACCTACCAGGAAGACCGCCTGCGCAACGACTGGTTGCTGCTGTTGGGCCAGCGCCGCGACTGGTCGCAGTTTGCCGAGCAGCACCCCAGCTACCGCATGTCGGACGACAAGGAAGTGCGCTGCTACGCGCTGCTGATCGAGACCCTGAAAGGCACTGCCCCAGCCACGGCCGCCGACGAGGTGCGCCGCAACTGGTATGCCCAGCGCGACAGCGATGACGGTTGCACCCATGCGGCGGGCGAGCTGTACAGCTACAAGCAGCTCACGGCCCACGATGTCTGGCGCAAGGCGCGCCTGGCGGTCGAAGCCAACCGCGTGCGCTCGGCACGCGCAGCGGTGGAAATCGTCTCGCCTGAATCTTCGGCCCAGGTGAAGGAATTGATGGATTCCCCCACCAAGTACCTGCAGGCCCGCGCCACGGCGCGCGGCAAGGTGCGCCAGGAGCTGGTGACGCTGGCACTCATCAAGCTGGCGCAGGGCGATGCGGACAACGCCGCTACGCAGCTCGACAGCAAATGGAGCGTGCACCTCTCGCCCGAAGAGCGCAACTGGGTGTGGGGCGTGATTGGCAAGCAGGCGGCGCAGCGCCTGTCGTCTGATGCCGTCACCTACTTTGGCAACGTGACCAAGGACAGCGATCTGAACGACGACCTGCTGGGCTGGAAGGCCCGCGCGGCCCTGCGTGCTGGCCAGTGGAAGGTGGTGCGCAAGGCCGTGGAAGCCATGGGCGACGATGCCCGCCGGGACAGCACCTGGGTGTATTGGCATGCCAAGGCGGTGCTCAATGGCAAGCCCAGCGATGCCGAGCGTGCCGAAGCCCGCCAGGCGCTGGAAAGCATTGCCAGCCCCAAGGGCTTTTACGAGCAGCTGGCCCTGGAAGAGCTGGGGCAGCGCGTGGTGGTGCCCCCAGCGCCTGCGCCCCTCACAGCCGAGGAAAAGGCCGCCGCCCGCGCCAACCCCGCGCTCAACCGCGCGCTGTATGCCATCTTGCTGGGCATTCGCGGCGAAGGCGTGCGCGAGTGGAACTACGCCACCAACCTGCATACCCCCGGCGGCATGAGCGAGCGTGAACTGCTGGCCGCAGCCGACTTTGCCTGCCAGCGCGAGGTGTGGGACCGCTGCATCAACACCAGCGAACGCACCAAGACAGTGATCGACGTGAACCAGCGCTTCCCCATGCCGTTTCGCAATACGGTGGTCGAGCGCGCCCAGGGCATTGGCCTGGACCCCGCCTATGTTTACGGCCTGATCCGGCAGGAAAGCCGCTTCATCATGGATGCACGCTCGCATGTCGGCGCCTCTGGCCTGATGCAGGTGATGCCCGCCACAGCGCGCTGGACGGCCAAGAAGATTGGCCTGACCGGCTTCACGCCCGACCAGATCTCGGACCGCGACACCAACATCACCATCGGCACCGCTTACCTCAAGCTGGCGCTGGACGACTTTGCGGGCTCCATGCCCCTGGCTGCTGCCGCCTACAACGCCGGCCCCGGCCGCCCCCGCAACTGGCGCAACGGCCCGGTGCTGGACGCCGCCATCTGGGCCGAAAACGTGCCCTTTGCAGAAACGCGCGACTACGTGAAGAAGGTGCTGGCCAACACCACCAACTACGCTGCGTTGCTCACCGGCCAGCCGCAGTCGCTGCGCAGCCGCCTGGGCACCGTGGGGCCACGCGATGCAGCGTCTCCCGTGGTGAACGCCGACTTGCCCTGAGAGGCCAGCGGCGGGCGCGGAATGGGTTGCGGGCACTGACCGTGCCCAGTGTGAGTTTGCTATAAAAAGAGAAGCTGCTGGCGCTTGCTGCATAAGCGCTAGAGGCATATTTGATTCATAAAGAGGGAGGGCGCCATGGCGCGAGGGAAGCTGGCGGTTTGGGCCGCTGTGTTGGTGTGGTCGGTGGGTTTGCAAGCGCAGCCCGTGTACAAGTGGGTGGATGCCAACGGCAAGACGCATTACGGCTCGCAGCCTCCGGCGGACAAGGACGATGCCGCCCCGATGAAGCTGCAGGGCACCAATGGCACCACCACGGGCAGTGCGTCGGGCCCCGCTGGTTCAGGGGGCGGAAAGAGCACTTCAACCAAAGGGGTGGAGTACAACGCCGACGGCACCAAGAAGATTCCTGAGGGCGTCAAAGACATGGCCGAAGGGCTGCGCAAGTCGCTCGGCACGGTCGATAGCAAGCAGGTGCCCATGAACTGCGCCGTGGCGGTGAGCAACATCCACTACCAGGCTGACCTGATGCTGGAGGTGGGCCAGAAAAACGTGCGCGATGGCTACATGACCCAGGCGGCCTTCGACACCACGGCCCCCAAGATCCGCGAGGCCAAGGGCAAATACAGCGTGGGCGACTGCCAGTCGTCCAGCGGCAACAAGAAGTCGTTTTACCAGTGCATGTCCAGCAGCAACAACCACGTGACGGGCTGCAACCGCCAGTTCAAGCACTGAGCCAGAAGGCCCCTGGCCAAACCTCCGCCCAATCAGCCTGCCTTCGCGCGGGCTTTTTTGCGCTTGCCGCAGCGGCCTGGGGCAGCCGTTCAGGCGTTGTGCAGCGCCTCGCCCTGGCGCACGGCGGCGCCGGAGCGTTCCAGGTCCGCCACCAGGCTGTGGAGCCATTGCGCCTTGGGCTGGTCGGCAAAGTGGGCCTGGTGCAGCAGGCCGAAGTAGGGTGTGCCATTGGCCCACTGCTGTAGTGCGGGCACGGTGGTGTGCTGCAGCTCCAGCAACTTGTACTTGAGCAGCACCTTGGCGGCATACAGCGCGTGTTTGCCGGGGCTGCGCACAAAGCCTTCCAGGCGCTTGCGCGCTGTGGCCAGGGCGCGGGGTGCATCGGTAAACACCGGCCCGTGGCCGGGGATTACGGTGCGCGGAGCCAGCCTCTCGATCACGTCCAGCGTGGCGGCCACTTCGTCGAAAGCGGCTGTGCCCTCGATTTCCGGAAACACCACGCCGAAGCCGTTCTCCCACAGGGCGTCGGCAGAGATCAGGGTGGCGCTGGCGGGCTCAAACAGCACCACCGAATGCGGGTCGTGCCCGGGCGCTGCATGCACCTCCCAAGCCAGCCCCGCCAAGGGCACCGTGGTGCCCGGCTGCAAGGGCGCATCGGCGCGAAAGCGGGGGCAGTCCTGGCCCGTGGGGGTGTAGCTCAGTGCGCTGGCGTCCCACTGCTCTACCAGCGCCATCTGGCCTGGCGGGATGTGGGTGGTGGCGCCGGGCCAGGCCGCCTGCAGCGCGGCGTTGCCACCGCAGTGGTCGCTGTGCAGGTGGGTGTTGAAGATGCGCTGAAGTGGCTGCGCGCCCAGCAGCCCTTGCACCAGGGCTAGGGTTTGTTCGCTGTGGGTGCAGTAGCCGGTGTCTACCACTGCGGCCCCCTCAGGGCCAATGCAGACCACGTTGTTGGCCGAGAGCCAGCCGCGCTCCAGCACGGTGATGCCGGGGGGCAGTGGGGCGGGAGGGAATGCAGTCATGGGGGCGGTAGGCAGGACAATGGCAACGGCTTCAGCGTACCGCACAGCGGGGCTGCGTGGGGCCTCCAAAACCCGTGATGGTCTTGTGGCCCTCGCCCGCGTTCAGGCAGTGGGGTTGCGCAACTCCCGCCGCAAGATTTTGCCCACGTTGGTCTTGGGCAGATCGTCGCGGAATTCGATGTACTTGGGGCGCTTGTAGCCGGTGAGGTTTTCGTGGCAGAACGCTGCCACGTCGTCCTCGGTCAGGGCGGGGTCGTTCTTGATGATGAACACCTTGATGGCCTCGCCCTGCTTCTCGTCGGGCACGCCAATGGCTGCGCATTCCACCACGCCAGGGCACAGGCTGATGACCTGCTCCAGCTCGTTGGGGAACACGTTGAAGCCGCTCACCAGAATCATGTCCTTCTTGCGGTCGATGATGCGGGTGTAGCCCTGCGCATCCATGATGCCGATGTCGCCCGTGCGCATGAACCCGTCGGCCGTGAAAGCCTTGGCGTTTTCTTCGGGTTGGTTGTAGTAACCCGTCATCACGTTGGGGCCACGGATGCAGATCTCGCCCGACTCGCCCTGGGGCAGGCTGTTGCCTGCATCGTCTTTGATGGCGATATCAATGCCCGGCAGGGGCAGGCCGATGGAGCCGGTGAACTCGGTATTGGTGACCGGGTTGTTGGTGCCGATGGCGCAGGTCTCGCTCATGCCCCAGCCTTCGATCATGGTGCTGCCTGTGACCTTCTGCCACTGCTTGGCCGTGCCTTCGCTGGCGGCCATCCCCCCGGCCTGCGACACGCACAGGTGCGAGAAGTCCAGTGCGCGGAACTGGGCGTTTTGCAGCAGCGCATTGAACAGCGTGTTCACGGCGGGCAGCATGTGGAAGGGGCGTTTTTTCAGCTCGGCCACAAACTTGGGGATGTCCCGCGGGTTGGGAATCAGCGTGAGGCTGGAGCCCTGGCGGATGGCCAGCAAGCACAGCGTCAGCGCGAAGATGTGGTACAGCGGCAGCGCGGCGATGCTGTTGGCCTTGGTCACATCGCCGATCTTGGCGAGGGCGGGGGTGAACCAGGCCTCGGCCTGCAAGGTGGCTGCCACGATGTTGCGGTGGGTGAGCACCGCGCCCTTGGACAGGCCCGTGGTGCCGCCGGTGTATTGCAAAAAGGCAATCGAATCGAGCGTGGCGGTGCTGGGCGCGAGGGTGCGCCGCTCGCCCAGGGCCAGGGCCTTCTTGAAGGAGACCACCTTGCGCCCGTTGGTCAGGGGCAGCTCGTACGCGGGCACCATCTTGGCCAGGTGGCGCACGGCGAAGGTGATCCATTTGCCAAACCAGAAGCCCAGCAGGTCGCCCATCGATGCCATCACCACATGCTGCACGTTGGTGTGGTCCACCACATCGGCCAGGGTGTGGGCAAAGTTCTCAAGAATGACGATGGCGGTAGCGCCCGAGTCCTTGAGCTGGTGCTCCAGTTCACGGGCGGTGTACAGCGGGTTCACGTTCACACAGGTGTAGCCTGCGCGCAGCACGGCCGCCATGGTCACGCCAAACTGCGGAATGTTGGGCAGCATGATGGCCACACGCGCACCGGGCTGCAGGCCCAGGCCTTGCAGGTAGGCGCCCAGTGCGCCTGACAGCCGTTCCAGCTCGCCGTAGTTCATCCACCGGTCCATGCAGACCGAGAACGGGCTTTTTGCGTGTTTGCGGAAGGACTCTTCCAGCAGGTGGGCCACAGAGCGGTACTGCTCGGGGTTGACGTCGTGCGGTACGCCCGGGGGGTAGCTCTTGAGCCAGATCTTTTCCATGCGCTTTCCTTGTGCTCGCCAGTGGGTGGATAGACAGATAAAACAGCTTCGGTCCCATTCTGGAGCGTGGAGGGCGCCAGGGGTTATCGGGCTTGTCCTAGGGTGCGAGGCATATCCGTCTCAAAGGCGACAGAAAAGCCCACAAACACAGGGGGCGGCGGGCACAGGCCTTCGTGCAAACTCAGGGGCTTCGGCTTGAATAGTCCTTTGTCTCATCGGGTCTTGTGCCCCCTTCTCATGATCGCGCGCCTTCAGACAACTTTCCTGCTCTTTGCGGTGCTATACGGCGCTGCCTGTTTGGTGTGTTGGTGGCCGCAGCAGCCCCTGTGGGCGGTGCTGATGGCGCTGCTGCCGCTGTGGGGGCTGGCGGCGGTGCTGGCTGTCGAGCTGGTGCTGATGCAGCGCCTCAACCGGCGCGATGCAGTGCCTTTGGCCACCGCAGCGCAGCTGCTTCGGGCTTGGTGGTATGAGGTGGGTGCGGCCCTGTTGATTTTTGGCTGGCGCCAGCCTTTGTGGTGGCGCAGTCCGCCCGACTGGTTGCCCGAGCAGCCTACCGGGCGCAGGGGCGTGGTGCTGGTGCATGGCCTGATGTGCAACCGGGGCGTGTGGCTGCATTGGCTCGGACATCTGCGCGCTGCAGGCCATGCGCATGTGGCCGTGAATCTGGAGCCCGTGCTGGGCTCAATTGATGGGTATGCCAAAGCCATTGATGAAGCGGTGCAGCGGGTGACCGAGGCCACCGGCCTGCCACCCGTGCTGGTCTGCCACAGCATGGGCGGCTTGGCCGCCCGGGCCTGGCTGCGCGCCTATGCGGCTGACGCGCGCGTGCACCGTGTGCTGACGCTGGGAACGCCACACACAGGCACTTGGCTGGCCCGCTTCAGCCACACAGAAAATGGCCGCCAGATGCGGATGAACAGTGCCTGGTTGCAGGCGCTCAAGGCCCAGGAGCCGCCCGGCCGGGCGAAGCTGTTTGTGTGCTGGTATTCCAACTGCGACAACATCGTGTTCCCCGCCACGGTGGCGGCTTTGCCAGGGGCGCAGCACCGGCTGGTGACCGGCGTGGCCCATGTGCAAATGGTGCTGGACCCCCTGGTGGTGCAGGCGTGCCTGCGGGAGCTGGAAGCCCCCGTGTCTGAGCTGCCTGCGCTTACGCGGTGAGCGCTTCCTCGCGCTCGTTCGCTGCAAACTCGGGCTGGCCTTTCAGCGCCTGGTAGATGGGCGAGAAGTCTGCCGCCGTCATGTCGAACAGCTGCTGGAAGCTGTCGATCACAAAGTAGGTTTGCTGGAACGTGTCGATCTTGTAGCGGGTGCGCATGGTGCGCGCCAACTGCAGCGGCAGGCGTTGCGGCTCGGGGCTCTGCACAGAGTACGGCAGTTCGCCCGACGAACTGAGGATGCCCGCACCATAGGCCCGCAGCCCTTCGCTTTCGCGAATCAGGCCGAACTCGATGGTGTACCAGTACAGCCGCGAGAGCATTTCGCAAGCGCCCAGCCCATGCGCCTTGAGACCGCCCTGGCCATAGCGTTGCACATAGTCTGCGAACACCGGGTTGAACAGCAACGGCACGTGCCCGAACAGGTCGTGGAAGATGTCGGGCTCGACGATGTAGTCGAACTCCTGCGGCGTGCGAATCCAGTCGGTGACCGGAAACTTGCGGTTGGCCAGCAAGGTGAAAAACGGCACCTCGGGGATCAGCCCTGGCACGGCCACCAGCTCCCAGCGGGTGGCTCGGTAGAGCCGCTCGTTCACTTCCTCGAAGCGCGGAATCCTGTCGCGCTCACCCAGGGAGGGCAGGGCGTCGATGAACGCCTGGCTTGCCAGGCCCGGCAGCAGCCGGCTCTGGCGCTCGTACAGGCGCCGGTAGGTGTCGTGGTCGGCCTCGGTGTAGGCCGCGTAGTTCTGAGCGCAGGTGTAGTCAGCGCCCGCGCGGGCATAGTCGCCGCGCGGTGGGCGCTCGCTGGCGCCGTAGACAACGGGTTCAACGGCCATGGTGCCTCCGTTCGGGGTCAGGCCTTGTCGGCGGCAAGCACGCCACGGCGGATCTGGTCGCGCTCCAGCGACTCGAACAGCGCCTTGAAGTTGCCCTCGCCAAAACCGTCGCGGTAGTCGCCTTCGCGCTGGATGAATTCAAAGAACACCGGGCCCAGCATGGGCGTGGAGAAGATCTGCAGCAGCAGGCGGGGCGTGCCGTCAGCGGTGGTGCCGTCCAGCAAGATGCCGCGCGACTGCAGCTCCGGCACAGGCTGGCCGTGGCCGGGCAGGCGGGTGTCCAGCATTTCGTAGTACACGTCGTTGGGGGCGGTGGCCAGTGGCACACCCGCCATGCCCAGCTTGTCCACCACGTCCAGCAGGTTGTCGCAGATCAGCGCGATGTGCTGAATGCCTTCGCCGTTGAACTGCATCAAAAATTCTTCGATCTGGCCGCCGCCCTGCTTGGACTCTTCGTTCAGCGGGATGCGGATCTTGCCGTCAGGCGCCGTCATGGCCTTGGACGTCAGACCGGTGTATTCGCCCTGGATGTCGAAGTAGCGGATCTCGCGGAAGTTGAACAGCTTCTCGTAGAAGTTGGCCCAGAAGCCCATGCGACCGCGGTACACGTTGTGCGTGAGGTGGTCGATTTCATTCAGGCCATGGCCCACGGGGCGGCGGTCCACGCCTTCGATGAATTCAAAGTCGATGTCGTAGATGGACTTGCCGTCTTCAAAGCGGTCGATCAGATACAGCGGCGCGCCACCAATGCCCTTGATGGCGGGCAGGCGCAGCTCCATGGGGCCGGTGGGGATCTCGATGGGCTGGGCGCCCAGTTCCAGCGCGCGGTTGTAGGCCTTGTGCGCATCCTTCACGCGGAAGGCCAGGCCGCAGGCCGAGGGGCCATGCTCGGCGCCGAAGTAAGCCGCCTGGCTGTGGGGCTCGCGGTTCAGGATGAAGTTGATGCCGTTCTGGCGGTACAGCACCACGTCCTTGGAGCGGTGCTTGGCCACCAGCGTGAAGCCCAGCTTTTCAAACACGGCTTCCAGCACACCGGGCTGGGGCGAGGTGAACTCGACGAACTCGAAGCCCATCAGGCCCATGGGGTTGTCCCACGCGGCGGTTTCTTTCAGGGCTTTGGCGGGCAGGGCGGCGTTCATGGTGTCTCCAAAAAATTGATGAATGTCACGCACTGTAGGCGCGCCATTCGTCACGATTTCGGCGTTCTGGGCGCGGATTGTTTGTGTGAATGCATGAATATTGCGCGCGATCAATGCGGCGCGCAGTGTTTTGCGATGGTGCTGTATTTTGCGATTGTGCAATGTCAGCGCTGTGATTGCCGCAGCGCCAAGGCCGCTTCCAGCCGCAGTTGTTCCTGGGGGGTGAACAGCCTTTCGCGCAGTGCCTGCATCTGGCCGGGGTCATGGGCCTTGGCAGCGGCGTAGTCGTCCAGCTTCTGGTTCCAGGCGCGCTCTTCATGGTCCAGGCGCGCCAGGGCCTTTGCGGCGTCGGTGCCGTAAGTGGCGCTGCGCAGCTGGTAGCGGGTGCGATCGTCCACGCCGCGCGCTTCAAAGTCTTGCGTTTGTACCGCGGCGCCCAGGTGGGCCACGGCATGGGCGCGGTCTGCCCGCTGCTCTGGCGGCAGTTCTGCCTCGGCGTCTTTGAGTGCGCGGGCTTTTTCTTCTGCGGTGAGCCCTGTGTTGTGCTGGATTTCCAGGCGTGCCAGGGTGTAACGGTCCAGCGCTGATTCGCGCGCAAACAGGGCCTCGTGTTCTTCCGGGGCGAAGTAGCGCTCGCGCAGACGCTCGCGTGCATTCAGGCTGTTGCGCAGCGCCGTGGGGTCGTCCGGCCTGGGGGCTTTCAGCGTGCCCAGGGCCACGCGGTAGTCCACGTAGCGCTCCGCCAGGGCCAGCGCCCGGGTGGCCAGATCGGCGCCAAAGTGTTTGCGCACCAGCTGGCTGAGCCGGAGCTTGAGCTCTTCGGGTGTGGTGGCGTCGCCCGCGTCCAGCAGCATGGCTTCGATCTGGTAGCGCAGGTCCGGGGTGAGGAAGGGGTCGGCTGCGGTGTGTGGGTCCACCGGCAAACGGGTCGTCGTCTGCGGTACGCCGCTCGCGCTCGCGCTCGGTGCGGTGGCCGCGCGAGTCAACGCGCTTCCGCCACTTGGCAAGCCAGGCGGCGGGTCGGCCCGCCCCGCCAGCCAAAGAACGATCAGCGCTGCGGCCAGCGCGGCGCCCCCGCCCGCCACGGCAGAGATGCGCGCACGCCAGGGTGAGGGTGGGGTCATGCGCGCATGCCCTTCACAAACCCGCTTTTTGCAGGCGGTTGGCGTGCTGGCGGTACAGCGTGACAGGGTCTGCAGAGAACCAGTCTCGTAGCCCCACCATCTGGTTTACTTCGTCCAGATGGTTCTGGCGGTAGTCGCCCAAATGCTTGCCCAGGCGGGACGAGCACGCCGACACCAGCCCGTCATTGGCCTCACCAAACGTCCAGCCCAGGGTGACCAGAAAGGCGTCGCTGGGGTCGAGCAGGTTGGTGGCCGTTTTGGTGCCGGTCCATGAGTAATAGCGCACGCCGCTGACCAGTTCAGCACCGTTGCCGCAGTCCGCCGGGATGCCTTGAGGAAATTTCTGGTTGAACTTGGCGGAGCCTTGGGTGGTGAGGGAATCCAGCGCTGCGGTGGGCATCTGTGGCAAGCCTGTGCCGCCAGAGAGCAGATTGATCATGCCGACCAGCGCGGTGGCGGCGGTGTTCGCTACCGTTTCGCTGACCGACCCTGCAGGCGCCACGCCGCGCACGATGTCTGCCACGCGAGAGCCCCGGTTCACGCCTGCCACCGAGGTGGCCGATGCCACGAGCTGGGGCGCCACGCCCGCCACATAGCGAATGGTGGGGCCGCCATGCGAGTGGCCGATCAGGTTGACCTTGCTGGCCCCCGACAGGGCCAGGATGTTTTTCACCTGGGCCAGCAACTGCTCGCCCCGCACCTCGGTGCTGTTGGCTGCGGACACCTGCGCCACATACACCTTGGCGCCGCTTTGGCGAAGCGCATCGGGAATGCCATAGAAGTAGTCGATGCCCAGCACCGAGTCAAAACCGAAAAGCCCGTGCACCAGCACGATGGGATGCCGGGTGGCGGTGTACCCGGTCTGCGCCTGGGCTGGTGGGCCCACAAGCAGCAGGGCGGTGGGCACCGCGATGGCCAGGCTCTTGATGAAGCGTCCAAAGATTCCAGTCATGGTTGTCTCCGTTGTGATGTTGTTTGACGCCACCCACACCTTCCGGCAGAGCCTCCGCTCCCTCTCCGCCAGCCAGGCATTGAGCAGTTCTGCAGTGCCTGGGCGTCGAACCTGCTTCCAATCGCGCAAGGCTGCAATTGCAAAAAAGAACGGGCGTTCATTTTTGCGAGAGCCATTGTTCTGGCGCCGCCCGCTCCCCACCATCAGGACATACCCGTGAAGAGAAAACACCTGCGTTTAGGTGCTTTTCGTTCATAAAATCTTGCGCCATGACCACCCCAGACGCACTCGACAAGCTCGACAAGGCCATCTTGCGATGCCTGCAAAAGAACGGCCGTGAGACTTATGACGTGATCGGTGCGGCCATTGGGCTGTCGCCCAGCGCGGTGCTGCGCCGCGTCAAGCGGCTGGAGGAAGCGGGTGTGATCGACCGTTACGTGGCGCTCGTCAAGCCCGAAGCCGTGGGACTGGGGCTCATTGCTTACTTGAACGTGCGCCTGGAAAAGCACACCGAGAGCCACAAGCGCAACCCCATGGACGTGTTCCGCGCCAGCGTGCAGACCTGGCCAGAGGTGGTGGAATGCTCTTCGCTCACGGGCGAGATGGATTACCTGCTGCGCGTGGTGGTGGCCGACATGGCCCACTACAGCCGTTTCATCATGGACACCTTGCTCAAGCATCCCAGCGTGCAGGATTGCAAAACCAGCTTTGTGCTGGACAGCGTGAAGGCCACGACGGCGCTGCCTGTGTGATGGATCGGTGCGCAAAGTCACGGGACTTCGCCACCCCTGTCTGCGCCGCTGGGGCGTAGAGAAAACCCTGTCTTGAAAGTGGGTGTCTGGGCCGTTAAGGTGCTTCGGCTGCTGTGGCAGCACCCGATCAGTGGCAAAGTCCGCTGGCGGCCAAGCGTCCTGGGTGGGTTTTTTGCTGCGTTGCAACAAAGTGCTGGAAATTATCAGGGAAAACCCTTAAAGTTCAGCCCATGATCGCTACCAAAGCCCTGCTCAAGGCATCCTGGCACGCCAGCACTGGCATGCTGCGCACCCGTAACAGTCATTCTTTGAAGGAGGCAGCTATGCCTTCCACGCCCCTGATGGTCCCCATTCGCTCTCTGGGCCCGTCTTACCGCGAGCGCATCACCGCCCATTTGCTCAAGCTGGAGCCCGCTGACCGCTACCTGCGCTTTGGCTATGCCGCCAATGACGAGCAGATCCGCCGCTATGCAGAGCAGCTCGACTTCAGCCGCGACGAAATCTTCGGCATCTACAACCGCCGCCTGGAGCTGATTGCCATGGCTCACCTGGCGTTTTCCGAGCACCCTGAGCACAAGCACTGCGCCGAGTTCGGCGTCTCGGTGCTCAAGCAGGCCCGTGGCCGTGGTTTCGGCAACCGCCTGTTCGAGCGTGCTGTCATGCACGCCCGCAACGCTGGTGTGAACATGGTCTTCATCCACGCGCTGTCTGAAAACACGGCCATGCTGAAGATTGCGCGCAACGCTGGCGCCACGGTGCACCGCGATGGCTCCGAGTCGGAGGCGTACCTGCAGATTCCCCCGGCCAACTTCGACACCCGCATGACCGAAATGGTGGAGCAACAGTTCGCCGAGGTGGACTACCAGGTCAAGAAGCAGGCCAAGCAGTTCTGGGACTTCCTGGCCGGCGTGCAAGAAGTGCGCCGTGGCGTGCAGCACGCGCGCCACCAGTCGGCAGAGTAAGCCGGCACAGCCCCCGCCCGGTACTGCAGTGGTGCATTGCCGGGCGTTGTCTTGTCAAGACAATCCGCTATCCTTGGGCCCTGTCCACCACAACTGCAAGTCCTGCAATCCACGACAGTGTCCGATCCACACCCCGATCGTTTGCCTGAAAAAGAAGACAAGCGCAGCTTTCTGCAAAAAGTGGCCGAGTTCATTCACCCCGGCCCCGACTCTGCGGAAGAACTCATCGAAACCCTGGCGGAAGCCGAAGACAACCAGGTAATCGGCGCTGACTCGCGCGTGATGATCGAGCGCGTGATTCGCATGGCCGACATGACCGCTGGCGATGTCATGGTGGCATCCCCGCGCATGGACATGATCGACATCGATGAGACGCCCCATGCACTGCTGCGTTCGGTGATTGATGCCGGCCACTCGCGCTTTCCGGTGTTCCAGGGGGAGCGCGAAAACATCATCGGCATCCTGATGGCCAAGGACCTGCTCAAGCTGCAGCGGTCCCCAGATCTCCACATCCGCACGCTGATCCGGCCTGCCGTGTTTGTGCCCGAGAGCAAGGGCCTGAACGATCTGTTGCGTGAATTCCGAGGCAACCGCAACCACCTGGCCATCGTGATCGACGAGTTTGGTCGCGTGGCGGGCCTGGTCACCATCGAGGACGTGCTCGAACAGATCGTGGGTGAAATCGAAGACGAGTTCGACATTGCCGAAGACTCGGGCGACATTTTTGGCTTGGCCGACAAGACCTACCGCGTGAGCGGCGACACACCCATCGATCGGGTCTCCGAAGCATTCGGGGTGCCCATCCAAGGCAGTGCGCCGGGCGAGGACTTTGACACCATCGGCGGGCTCATCGCGCATGAAATGGGCCGGGTGCCCAAGCGTGGCGAGCATCTGCAGTTGTGCGGGCTGCACTTTGTCGTGCTCCACACCAAAGGCGGCGCGGTGCGCTGGTTCAAGGTGTCGCGGGTGGACGACAGCGTCCCTGCCAACTGATGGGGGCCGCTCTGTACCCGCGTTCGCACGCACCCGCATGGGGGGGCTGGGCGCGCATCGGCGCTATGGGCGTGGCAGCCCTGACGGGCTTGGCGCAAGCCGCCTCGCTGGCACTGCCGGGCACCGGGCAGCCTGTGTGGTGGCTCCAATGCGTGTCGATGGTGGTGCTGGCGGGCTTGCTGCACCGGCTGCGGCCGACCTGGCGGCAAGGCGCCTTGCTGGGGTTTGCCTTTGCGTTGGCCTGGCTGTGCGGCACCTTCTGGTGGCTGTTCATTTCATTGCACACCTATGGCGGTTTGGCTGCGCCGCTGGCTGTGGCAGCCGTGGTGGCGCTTGCGGCGTTTCTGGCCATCTACTATGCCTTTGCTTTAGGGCTTTTTAGCCTGCTAGCGCCCGCCAATAAAGCGCTGGCAGCTATGCTTTTTGCAGCATTGTGGCTGCTGGCCGAGTTGCTGCGCGGCACCTGGTTCACCGGCTTCCCGTGGGGCGCGGGGGGCTATGCCCACGTGCAGGGGCCCCTGTCATCCCTGCCGCGGGTGGTGGGGGTGTATGGCGTGGGCGCGATTTCGGCGGGGCTGGCCATGGCGCTGGTGCAGTGCCGCTGGCGCGATCTGCGCCACTGGCGCACCTGGGTCGTAGCACTGGTGCTGCTGGGGGCAGGTGGTTTTGCCTGGGTGCAACGCCATTGCGCGGTAGAGCTGTGCCACACCCCGGCGCAGGCGGCGAAGGCGCCGCTGAAGCTGGCGCTGCTGCAGGGCAATATTCCTCAAGACGAAAAATTTGAACAGGGCAGCGGCGTGCCGCTGGCGCTGGCCTGGTATGCCGAGCAGTTGCGCAGCGAAACCGCTTCGCTCGTGGTGGCGCCTGAAACCGCCATTCCGCTGCTGCCCCAGCAGTTGATTCCCGGCTACCTGGAGGGGCTGCAGGCCCGCTACACCCAGGGCGATCAAGCGGCCCTGCTCGGCATACCGCTGGGCAATGCGCGCGAGGGCTACACCAATTCGGTGCTGGGCTGGCGCCCGGCTGCGGGGGCGGCGCCCGAGCCAGCCTACGTCTATCACAAGCACCATCTGGTGCCATTTGGCGAATTCATCCCGCCGCTGTTCAAGTGGTTCACCGAAATGCTGAACATTCCGCTGGGCGACTTCAACCGGGGCACGCTGGGGCAGCCCTCGTTCGAGTGGCAGGGGCAACGCATTGCACCCAACATCTGCTACGAAGACTTGTTTGGCGAGGAACTGGCCGCACGGTTTTCCGACCCCGCCCAGGCACCCACCGTGCTGGTGAACTTCAGCAACATTGGCTGGTTTGGCAACACCCTGGCGGTGGACCAGCACCTGCAAATCAGCCGCATGCGCGCCCTGGAGCTGGAGCGGCCCATGGTTCGCGCCACCAACACAGGGGCCACCGTCATCATTGACCACCGTGGGGTGGTCACGCATGCGCTGGAGCGCTTCAGTCGGGGTGTTTTGCGCGGCGAAGTGCACGGGCGCGGGCTGGGGGTGTCTGGCGACGCGGGCATCACGCCCTTTGCCTGGTGGGCTTCGCGCTGGGGGCTGTGGCCGCTGTGGCTGCTTGCTGGCCTCGGTGTGGCGGCCGGCTGGCTGGGCAGGCGCCGCCGCACGCAGGCTCAGGCTTGATGCAGGTCACGCTGGCACGGGGAGCCCAACCAGCAATGAGGGTGTATACGCGCCAGTGACCACGCTTACCTTGGATAATAGGGGCCCGCAACCAGGGGCTACGGTTGCACGAACGATGATTTGAGGCGGCCAAGCCGCCGTTCTGGAGCACGACTGAAAATGGCAGATTCCTTTTCCTATGAACAACTGATCGCCTCGGGTGAGGGACGGCTGTTCAACGCCGACAGCGGGCGTCTGCCGCTGCCACCCATGCTGATGTTCGATCGCATCACGCACATCGACAGCGATGGGGGCGCACACGGCTTGGGAAAAATCCGCGCTGAACTGGACGTCAAGCCCGACCTGTGGTTTTTCGCCTGCCACTTCCAGGGCGACCCCGTCATGCCCGGCTGTCTGGGCCTGGATGCCATGTGGCAGCTCATCGGTTTTTACCTGACCTGGCTGCAATTGCCCGGCCGTGGCCGCGCGCTGGGCGCGGGCGAAGTCAAGTTCACAGGCGAAGTCGGCCCCGACGTGAAGCTGGTGACGTACGAAATCGACATCAAGCGCGTCATCAAGCGCAAGTTGGTCATGGCCATTGGCGATGCCCGTTTGCTGGCCGATGGCAAGGAAATTTATGTCGCCAACGACCTGCGTGTAGGTTTGTTCAAACGTGAGGAAGACGGCAAGGACGCAGCATGACCAGAAAGCGCGTAGTCATCACCGGCGCGGGCATCGTCTCGTGCATTGGCAACGATCTGGCCACCGTGGAAGCCTCGCTGCGTGCGGGCAAGAGCGGTATCAAGGCCGTGGAAAAGTTCAAGGAACTGGGTCTGCGCAGCCAGGTGGGCGGCGCGCCTGAGATCGACATCGAAGCGCGCATTGACCGCAAGCAGCTGCGCTTCATGGGCGACGCGGCCGCCTACGCTCAGATCGCGCTGGAAGACGCGATCCAGCAGGCGGGCCTCACGCCCGAGCAAGTCAGCCACCCCCGCACTGGCCTCATCATGGGTTCGGGCGGCGGCTCGCCTGCCAACCAGATCGAAGCGGCCGATACGCTGCGCGACAAGGGCATCCGCCGTGTCGGGCCCTACCAGGTCACGCGCTGCATGAGCTCCACGGTGTCCGCCTGCCTGGCCACCAACTTCAAGGTCAAGGGCATCAACTACTCCATCACCTCGGCTTGCTCCACCTCGGCGCACTGCATTGGCGCGGCAGCCCAGCAGATCGCCTGGGGCATGCAGGACGTGATGTTTGCTGGCGGTGGTGAAGAGCTGAGCTGGGGCATGTCGCTGCTGTTTGACGGCATGGGTGCCATGTCCAGCAAGTACAACGAAACGCCCGAGAAAGCCTCGCGCGCCTACGACGCGAACCGCGATGGCTTCGTGATCGCCGGTGGTGGCGGTGCCGTGGTGCTGGAGAGCCTGGAGCACGCGCTGGCGCGCGGTGCCAACATCCTGGCCGAAGTGGTGGGCTTTGGTGCCACCAGCGATGGCGAAGACATGGTGGCCCCCTCGGGCGACGGCGCCGTCGCCTGTATGCAGCAGGCCATGGAAGGGCTCGACACCCCCATCGACTACATCAACACGCACGGCACTTCCACACCAGTGGGAGACATGCAGGAAGTGCGCGCCATGCGTGCGCTGTTTGGCGACAAGGTGCCGCCGTTCTCGTCCACCAAATCGCTCACCGGCCACTCGCTGGGCGCCACGGGTGTGCAAGAGGCGATCTACTGCACGATCATGCTGAACAAGGGCTTCATCGCCGGCTCGGCCAATGTGGAAACGCCCGACCCCGCGTTGGGCGACATGCCCTTGGTGACGCAGACGCGCGATGCGCAGCTGAACACGGTGCTGTCCAACAGCTTCGGTTTTGGTGGCACCAACGCCAGCCTGGTGCTGCGCCGCTGGACTGGCGCCTGACGGACGGGGCGCTTTCCCGCAGCCCCAGGTAGACTGATAAAAAAGGGCGTTGGCTTTTAAAGCCAACGCCCTTTTTTTTGGACTGCATCGGGGGAGCCCTGGCGCGCAGTGCATGCGCCGCGCCAGGGTTCATCGGCGGTCAGTACGCCAGGTTGAGCTGGAAGATCGCGGTGCTGCCGCTGACTTCATTGCCCACCAGCAGCAGGGGCTTGCCATTGGGCGAATCCTTGGCGGGTACGAAGGCCAAGCCTTCGGGGCCCAGATCGCCCACCTTGTCCAGTGCGGGCGGGGTGGCGGCGCCAAATGCAGTTGTCCAGTTTTCGCGGGTGTTGATGTAGTCCACGCGCTTGGGTGTCTTGGCATCGGTGATGTCGAACACCAGCACGCCGCCCATGCGCTCCAGTCCCACGAAGGCAAACGTCTTGCTGCCGATGGTGCCCACAGCCAGGCCTTCTGGCTCTGGTCCCTTGGCAGAGCTGCGTGCATCCAGCGCAGCGGTGGCGTCATGGCCGCTGTTGAAGTAGGTCTTGCAGGCGATGTCGCGCTTGGCACCCAGCTTGCACTCGTCGCTGGCCAGGAACTGCTCGATCGCAGCGCCCGAATCCCACACCTGCTTGCCCTGGGCATTCCAGATGGAGATGGAGCGGCCGCCGTATGCATAGAGCTTGTCGTACATCAGGCGATTGCCTGCGGGGTCTACCTGTCCAGCTGCGTTGTACCACTTGGGGCTGCCGTCGGCGTTGGTCTGGTAGCCCTGGGTCCAGGTCACCTTGAGGCGGCCGAGCTTGTCGTCGTCGCGGCAGGTCTTGGGGTCGCCGGCCACGGCGCCGCACCAGGCGAAGTTGGCTGGGTTGAGCAGTGCGCCGCCGTTGCCCTTGGCCAGGGCGATCAAGTGGGCGGGCAGGTCATCGTCAGCACGGCGCAGGAAGCCGTCCTTGTGCACCAGGTGCTTGACGCGCCACTCTTCCACGAAGCCCTTGGTCACATCGCCAGGGCCTTTGGCGCCGTTGCCAAAATAGGCTGGCGTGCCTTCGCCCCAAGCGCGGGCGTCGCCCTCGTTGGCGCTGACCAGGTAGGTCTGGCCGTCGCCCGCCTGGTAGGCGGCAATGGCGTCGGGCTGGTACATGCCCAGCACGTTGGGGGCGGTGGTGATGTTGATCACGGGGCTCTTGCCGTCGCTGTCGGCAAAGTCTAGGGCGTTGGCGGCCACGCCGTGGTCCTTGTAGCCCAGTGCCACGATGTCGGTGACGGCGGCCTTGGCGATGTCCACGATGGCCAGGGCGTTGTTCTCTTGCAGGGTCACCCAGGCGGTCTTGCCATCGGCCGATACGGCAATGTATTCGGGCTCCAGATCCTGTGCCACCGTGGCGCGGCCCTTGCCGTCTGCTGTGGGGCCAAACAGGCGCACTCCCTTGGCCATCAGCTCAGCGGCGCGGCTGTTGAAGGCTTTAAAGTCGGCGGTGCGCACCACGGGCGCGCCGGGGTTGCTCACATCCACCATGCTGATGGAGCCTTCGGGGTCAACCTGGTAGTCATCGCTGGGCTCGGCTTCGTTGGCGACCAAGATGGTCTTGCCATCGGGCGTGAAGGTCAGCATGTCGGGCAGTGCACCGACGGGGGCGGAGCCTAGCAGCTTCAGGTCTGCGGCCTGGTAGATGGCGATGCGGCCAGCATCGGTCTTGGGCTTGGCCTGAATGGCGATGGCCACCAGCCCGTTCTTTACGGCCACGCTGTTGACTTCGCCGTTGGTCAGTACGGCTGCGCCGTTGACTTCCCCGACTTTCTTGGGGTTCTTGGGGTCGCTCAGATCCAGCACATCCAGCTTGCCTGACTGTGCATTGACCACGAAAGCGCGCTTGGAGGCTGCATCAAAAGCAGGAATTTCTGCCGCACTCTTGAGGAACTGCCCGGCAGAGTAGCCGCCAATTTTTTCGAGCTGCAGCGAGGCGGGGGTGCGTTCGGGCTCATCGTCGCTACCGCCACAGGCGGCAAGGGCGGCCACGGCCAGCAGGGAGATACCGAAAAGCTTGCGGTGAGAGGCGTTCAACAGAGGATTCATGTGGGGTAGTTGCTGGTGAGAGGGGCAAAACAGATCACGCTGGATTGAATGTCACCTCCATGACGGTTTTGTGAATGTCATGGTGTGGCCTAAGGTGGCCTGCATCTCTGGTGTGCAGTGCGTGCCCTGGAGGCTGTTCCCCCGTCCGGGTGCGATGGGCGCCGTAAAATCGACGTTTGCGCAGTGCAAACTGCCCTCGATTCACCGGCGCAGGCTCCGCCTGCGGTAAGTCAGACACCATCCATGCTCACCTTCCAACAAATCATCCTGAAGCTGCAGTCTTACTGGGACGCCCAGGGCTGCGCCCTTTTGCAGCCCTACGACATGGAAGTGGGCGCAGGCACCTCGCACACCGCCACCTTCCTGCGCGCCATTGGCCCCGAGCCCTGGAAGGCCGCCTATGTGCAGCCCAGCCGCCGCCCCAAAGACGGCCGTTATGGCGAGAACCCCAACCGCCTGCAGCACTACTACCAGTACCAGGTGGTGCTCAAGCCCGCACCGGCCAACATCCTGGAGCTGTACCTGGGCAGCCTCGAAGCCCTGGGCTTTGACCTCAAGAAGAACGACATCCGCTTTGTGGAAGACGACTGGGAAAACCCCACGCTCGGCGCCTGGGGTCTGGGCTGGGAAGTCTGGCTCAACGGCATGGAAGTGACCCAGTTCACCTACTTCCAGCAAGTGGGCGGCATTGACTGCAAACCCGCCACCGGCGAGATCACCTATGGCCTGGAGCGCCTGGCCATGTACCTGCAGGGCGTTGACAACGTCTACAACCTGCAGTGGACCGATACCCTCAAGTACGGCGACGTGTACCATCAGAACGAGGTGGAGCAGTCCACCTACAACTTCGAGCACTCCGACGCCGACTTCCTGTTCACCGCGTTCAACGCGCACGAAAAGCAGGCCAAGTACCTGATGGAGCAACAACTGGCGCTGCCTGCGTATGAGCAAGTGCTCAAGGCCGCGCACAGCTTCAACCTGCTGGACGCCCGCGGCGCCATCAGCGTGACCGAGCGCGCTGCCTACATCGGCCGCATCCGCAACCTGGCCCGCGCGGTGGCGCAAAGCTACTACGAGAGCCGCGAACGCCTGGGCTTCCCCATGGCGCCGCGCGAGTGGGTGGAGCAGATGCCCAAGAAGGCTGCTTGAAGTGAACACCCCCCTGAGCCGCTGCGCGTCTTCCCCCCGCTCTCGCATTGCCAGGCAATGCGGGCAGGGGGACGCAGCCAGCGCGGCGGGGCGGCCCTGGCGCGGCTGCTTGCGCATGGGGCACGCCAGTTTTCAGGCATCGCTTGCGTAGCGGATGCCGTATTGAATGACGGAATAGAGCCGACAACATGACAACCCAAAACCTACTCGTCGAACTGTTTGTGGAAGAGCTGCCTCCCAAGGCGCTCCAGAAACTGGGCGATGCCTTCGCCACTGTGCTGGGCGACCAGCTCAAGACCCAGGGTCTGGCCAGCGCCGCCTCTGTGGTCACACCGTTCGCCTCGCCCCGCCGCCTGGCCGCCCATGTGACCGCCGTGGCCGACAAGGCGGCCGACAAGGCTGTGCAGCAAAAGCTGATGCCCGTGACCGTGGGCCTGGACAAGGACGGCAATGCCACCCCTGCGCTGCTGAAAAAGCTGCAAGCGCTGGGTGCGGATGTGTCCAACCCCGCAGCCGCCGTGGCCGCCTTGAAGCGCGCCCAGGACGGCAAGGCCGAAGCCCTGTTCTACGACAGCGTGGTGCCCGGCGCGACGCTGCAGGCCGGTTTGCAAAAGGCCTTGGACGAAGCCATCGCCAAGCTCCCCATCCCCAAGGTGATGAGCTACCAGCTCGAAACCGATTGCGGCATGGACAACTTTTTGCCCGGCTGGACCAGCGTGAACTTTGTGCGCCCCGCCCACGGCCTGGTGGCGCTGCACGGCAGCACCGTGGTGCCCGTGAAGGCGCTGGGCCTCACCGCAGGCAACAGCACGCAAGGCCACCGCTTTGAAGCGGCCGTGTCGCCCGTGGTGCTGGCAGACGCCGACAGCTACGCCGCTACGCTGCAAAAAGACGGTGCCGTGATCGCCAGCTTTGCCGAGCGCAAGGCTGAAATCGCCCGCCAGCTGGCCGCGGCCGCCGCCAAAGTGGGCAACGGTGCCCGCCCCATTGAAGACGATGCCCTGCTCGACGAAGTGACCGCGCTGGTCGAGCGCCCCAACGTCGTCATCTGCCAGTTTGAAGAGCAGTTCCTGGGCGTGCCACAAGAGTGCCTGATCCTCACGATGAAGGCCAACCAGAAGTACTTCCCGCTGCTGGACGCTGCAGGCAAGCTGACCAACAAGTTCCTGGTGGTGAGCAACATCAGCCCCGAGGACACCAGCTTTGTGACCGGCGGCAACGAGCGCGTGGTGCGCCCCCGTCTGGCCGATGCGAAATTCTTCTTTGACCAGGACCGCAAGAAAACCCTGGCCTCGCGCGTCGAAGGCCTGGGCAAGGTCGTTTACCACAACAAGCTGGGCACGCAGGGCGAGCGCGTGGAGCGCGTGCGCGCCATTGCCAAAGCCATCGCACAGCAGCTGGGCGACGCTCAATTGGTGGCAGACGCGGACCAAGCCGCTTTGCTGGCCAAGACCGACCTCGTGACCGACATGGTGGGCGAGTTCCCTGAGCTGCAAGGCATCATGGGCGGCTACTACGCCCTGAACGACGGCCTGGGCGAGACCGTGGCAAACGCGATCGAAGACCACTACAAGCCCCGCTTTGCGGGCGATGCGCTGCCCCGCAACACCGCAGGCGTGGTGGTGGCCCTGGCCGACAAGCTCGAAACCCTGGTCGGCATGTTCGGCATTGGCAACCTGCCCACCGGCGACCGCGATCCGTTCGCGCTGCGCCGCCATGCGCTGGGCGTGATCCGCATGCTGGTCGAAAAGGACTTGCCGCTGAACTTGAGCGCATTGCTGGCCGGTGCCGTGCCTGCCTTTGGCGACAAGATCACCGATGCCTCGGCGCAGCTCGCCGATTTCATCTACGACCGCCTCGCAGGCAGCCTGCGCGAGCAAGGCTACAGCGCGCAGGAAGTGGACGCCGTGCTGGCCCTGCGCCCACAGCGCCTGGCCCTGGTGCAAAAGCAGCTGGCGGCCGTGCGTGCCTTTGCCGCGCTGCCCGAAGCCCCTGCGCTGGCCGCTGCCAACAAGCGCGTGGGCAACATCCTGAAAAAGGCCGAAGTGGAAGGCCCCGTGGACGCACACGTGAACCCCGCGCTGCTGCAAGAGCAGGCCGAGAAGGATTTGTTCGCCGCCTTGCAGCGCTTTGTGCCCGAGGCCAATGCGCAGTTTGATGCGGGCGACTACACCGCCAGCCTGCAGACCCTGGCCGTGCTGCGCGCGCCGGTGGATGCGTTCTTTGACGACGTGATGGTGAACGCCGAGCAACTGGATCTGCGCCTGAACCGCCAGGGCCTGCTCAAGAGCCTGCACGAAGCCATGAACCGCGTGGCCGACCTGTCGCGCCTGGCCGCTTGAGGCCCTGCGGCCTGATGTGCATTTGGTGGCTCTGGTAGGCTGGTGCTGGTGACCTCGCAACGGAAGCAACCCATGAAACTCGCCATCCTCGACCGTGACGGCCTGCTCAACGCCTTGGGCGATGACTACATCACCTCGGCGGACGACTGGGTGCCTGTGCCGGGCGCGCTGGAGGCCCTTGCACGGCTGGACCACGCGGGCTGGCATGTGGTGGTGGCCACCAACCAGCCCGGGCTGGGCCGGGGCTTGCTGGATGTGGTGGCCCTTAACGCCATCCACACCAAAATGCACCGGCAGATGGCGGCGGTGGGCGGGCGCATCGACGCCGTCTTCTACTGCCCCCACACCGCCGAAGAGGAATGCAGCTGCCGCAAGCCCGCCCCGGGCCTGCTGGAGCAGATTTGCGAGCGCTATGGCGTGGAGCCGCACGATGTGCTGGTGGTGGGCAACTGCCAGGCGCACCTGCAAGCGGGGGCCGCCCTGGGGGCCAAGTTGCACCTGGTGTGCACCGGCCATGCCGCCGGGCTGCAGCCGGGGCAGGCGCTGCCCGAGGGCTGGCCTGCGGGCATTCAGGTGCATGCCAGCCTGGCGCAATGGGTAGAGCAACTGTTGCCCGCAACGCCGCAGTCGCAGCCTGTTCCGGCACCGTCGGCGGTGGGTTGATACTATAAAAAATATAGCTGCTGGCGCTTGTATATAGGGCGCTGGAGGCCAGAAAGACTGAAAACTATGGCGCTGATCCGTTCCATCATCCACATGCTGTGGATGGCCATCACCGTGGTGCCCTACACCCTGGCCATCGTGCTGGGTTCGTTGTTCGGGATGCGCGGCACGTCGCTGTACCGCATTGCCCGCGCCTGGCTGTCGATTTGTGTGCACAGCGCTCGTCCGCTGCTGGGCATCCAGTACCGCGTCACCGGCATGGAGCACCTGCCCCAGGGCGAGAAAAGCGGTGCGGTGTTGCTGTGCAAGCACCAGTCCACGTACGAGACGTTTTTGATGCCAGCCATCATGCCGCACCCCCTGGCCTACGTGTTCAAGAAAGAGCTGCTGTACGTGCCGTTCTTTGGCTGGTCCATCGGGCGGCTGGACATGATCCACATCGACCGCAGCTTGCGCGCCAAGGCGTTCAACAAGGTGGTGCAGCAGGGCAAGGCGCTGCTGGCCAAGGGCACCTGGGTCATCATGTTCCCCGAAGGCACGCGTGTGGAGCGGGGGCAGAAGGGCCAGTACAAGAACGGCGGCACCCGGCTGGCCATCGACACCGGCGTGCCGGTGATTCCGATTGCCGTCACATCGGCCAAGGTGTGGCCACGCAAGGCCTTCATCAAAAAGCCGGGCGTGGTGGATGTGTCCATTGGCCCCGCCATTGCCTCGGCCGGCCGCCAGCCCGACGAGCTGATGCGCGAGGTGGAAGCGTGGATCGAGGCTGAAATGCGCCGCCTCGACCCCGAAGCCTATCCCGCAGAGCCCCAGCCCCTGGCCGCGCCCGCACAGGGCGGCAGCGCCGACTGATCTCGCTTCACGCAACCCTGCCATGCGCCAGCACCCCGCACAACGCCACCCGCCGGTGCCCGCCGTTGACGGCCCCAGCGCATGGCGTGGCCCGCGCGTGGCGGCTGGCAGCCTGTGATGAAGCGCCTGGTGCAGTTGGCCCTGGATTTTTTTGACGCCTCGGCAGGGGCGCGTGGCACAGCGCAAGCGCCCGCCGCTTCGCCTGCCCACCCGCGCAGCGGCACTCAGCCCAGCGTGCCTGGCCCCTCGGGTTTGAAGCAAAAAGTGCCTGCAAGGCGCACCCGCAAAGCGCCGCCAGCTCCTGAAAAAATAGCAAACTCTGCACCGCCCACGGCGCCACTGCCAACGCTATTGGCCCCTGCTGAATTCCGCCACCCCCAGGCCAACCGCGAGGTGCTGCTGGGCGACGCCCTGGTGGCCTATGCCCTGCACCGCTCGCGCCGCCGCACCATTGGTTTCACCGTGGGTGCGGATGGCCTGGCCGTGCGCGCCCCCAGCTGGGTGGCCCTGTCGGCCGTGGACACCGTGCTGCGCGAACGCAGCGCCTGGGTGATGACCAAGCTGGTGCAGGCGCGCGAGCGCCAGCAGCGCCTGGAAAGCGGCCGCATTGTGTGGGCCGATGGCGTGCAGCTGCCTTACCTGGGCCAGCCCCTGCAGGTGGTGCTGGATGCCACGCAAAGCCGCAGCGGCCGGGGCGGGGCCCTGCATGCTGCCGCGCCCGACACCCCGGCGCGGCTGGTGATTGGCCTGCCGGCAGATGCCAGCGCCACGCAGATCCGCGATGCCGTGCTGGCCTGGCTGATGCGCGATGCGCGCCGCCACTTCACCGAGCGGCTGGACCATTTCGCGCCGCTGCTGGGTGTGCAGTGGACGAGCCTGCGCCTGTCCAGCGCCGAAACCCGCTGGGGCAGCGCCAAGGCCGATGGCTCCATTCGCCTGAACTGGCGCCTGCTGCACTACCGCCCCGCCGTCATCGACTACGTGGTGGCGCACGAACTGGCCCACCTGCGCGTGATGGACCACAGCCCGCGCTTTTGGAACACCGTGGCCACCGTGGTGCCCGACTATGCCGCGCTGCGCAACCAGCTGCGTGAAGAGCCCGCGCCCCTGTGGTGATGGCGCGCTGCCGCAGCCACACCGCTTTTCAAGAACAAGCCCGACTGAACCGACCGAATGGAAAGGATTGCACCCATGACCTCATCTGCTACCCCCACCGTGATCCCCGCCGAAGGCTACGCCGGCGACGTCACCCCCCAGCAAGCCTGGCAGTGGGTGCAGGAAGGCAAGGCCGTGCTGGTGGATGTGCGCAGTTCGGCCGAAATGGAATGGGTGGGCCGCGTGCCCGGCGCTGCCGCCGTGCCCTGGAAGCAATGGCCCGGCATGGCCATGAACCCCGACTTTGATGCCCAGCTGCGCGCCGCCGTGCCCGCCGGGCAAAGCGCCGTGCTGCTGTGCCGCAGCGGCGTGCGCTCCATTGCCGCCGCCAAGCGCGCCACCGAGCTGGGGCTTACCGCCTACAACATTCTGGAAGGCTTTGAGGGCGACCCGGACGACAACGGCCAGCGCGGCAAAAAGGGCGGCTGGCGCTTTCGTGGCCTGCCCTGGCGGCAGGGCTGATCGCCCGGCCTGAGGCGGCGCCCCTGCAGGGGCTTGGCACTCTGGCATCGGCCAAAGATGAAATGAGTGCTCCTAAAAAAAGAGCTGCCAGCGCTTGTGTATCAAGCGCTGGCAGCTCTTTTTGCTTAAAAAATACCGCTCACTGCGCCAGGGGTGGAATGCGCAGCTTCTGGCCAGGGTAGATCTTGTCGGGGTGGCTCAGCATGGGTTTGTTCGCCTCGAAAATCACGGGGTACTTGTTGGCGTCGCCGTAGTACTTCTTGGCAATGGCCGACAGGGTGTCGCCGCGCACCACGTCGTGGTACTGGGCTTCAGGCGAGGGGGCCGACACGGCCATCAGGTTGTCCACGTCTTTCACACTGGCCACGTTGCCGCAGCACAGGGTGACTTTTTCCTTGGCTTCCTGCGTGGGGGCCTGGCCTTGAACCACCACCTTGCCGCTGGCGCCGTCAAACGCCACCTGCACGCCCTGCACCCCCAGGTTTTGAGACGCGATATAGGCCTCAATGGCGCGCGCAGCCTTGTCGTTCAGGTCTTGCAAGGGGGCCGGGTTGCTGGCCGCTTGCGCCGCTGCGGCCTCCACCTCTTTGCCGCCAAACAGCTTTTCACCCGCTTCTTTGATAAAACTGAAAAGACCCATGAGATACCTCCTAGTGCAGCCAACATTGGAAAGGCCACTGTAGACCGAATGTGCGACAAAAGGGTGTAGGCCAAGCGCGCATGAAAATTGTTGGCAATCACACGGTGCGGCTTGCAGCTTGCCCTGGCCTGCCGTGGCGGCCGGTCGCTCGGCGGGTGACAGTGCCTGTATCGTTGTGTATCCCCTGTTCAGGGGGGCTTGGCAAAACTCGGGATAATCCGCGCCATGACATTTTTGGCCATCGACGTCGGCAACACCCGTCTCAAATGGGCGTTGTACGACGCTCACCGCCCCGGCGCAGCGCTCATCGCGCATGGTGCCGAGTTCCTCGACCACATCGACCGCCTGGCCGAAAGCAGCTGGGCCCAATTGCCTGTGCCCACGCGCATGCTGGGCTGCGTGGTGGCAGGGGACGCTGCCAAGCGCCGGGTGCAGGAGCAGATGGAGCAAATGGTGCGCTGGGATGTGGAGCCGCAATGGGTGGTGTCGTCGGCCGAAGAGGCGGGGCTTACCAACGGCTACGACCACCCTTCGCGCCTGGGGTCAGACCGCTGGGTGGCGATGGTGGGCGCGCGCCACCATGTGCTGGCCCGGGGCCCGGCACGGCCCCTGGTGGTGGTGATGGTGGGCACCGCCGTGACGGTGGAATGCATTGATGTGGACGGCAAGTTCCTGGGCGGCCTCATCCTGCCGGGCCACGGCATCATGCTGCGCGCACTGGAGACCGGCACCGCTGGCCTGCATGTGCCCACGGGCGAGGTGCGCCCCTTTCCCACCAACACCAGTGATGCCCTGACCAGCGGCGGCACCTACGCCATTGCCGGCGCGGTGGAGCGCATGTACCAGCACCTGCTGCAGCACAGCGGCCAGGAGCCCGCCTGCATCATGACGGGCGGCGCGGGCTGGAAGATGGCGCCCAGCATGACCCGGCCTTTCGAGCTGGTGGACAACCTGATTTTTGACGGCCTGCTCGAAATCGCCTCGCGCCGCTTTGGCGCCTGAGCGGGTCAGCGGCAGGTAGCCGCTGGTAGCCGCTGGGGCGTGAGGCTTGCTCAGCTTTCCTCGTGCAGCTCGGCCCGTGCCATGGCCACGTGCAGCTCTTCCATCGCGTCCATCGGCTGGCAGGCTGCGGCGCGTTCATACAGCGCGGTGGCTTCGTCAATGCGTTCGTCGCCTTCGAGCATGACCAGGGCGTTGGCGTAGTCCACCATGCCAATGGCCGAGCCGGGTTGCAAGGCCAGCGCTTCTTCAAACAGCTGCAGGCAGACTTCTTTCTTGGCGCCATAGGTCATGCCGCCCACCATCGCCCCCACTTTGTCGATGACTTCTGCGTGGAAGGTGCCCAGCGCAATGCGCGCTTCCACATGCCGGGGCGACAGGGCAATGGCTTTTTCCAGCGATTCTTTCACCTGCTGGCCGAGCCCCTGCGCCAGGGCCTTGGCCACGCTGATGCCCTGGCAGTAGCGGCCCAGGGCGTAGGCGTTCCAGTACCAGGCGTTGGCGTGCTGCGCGTTGGCGGCAGCCTGTGCCTGGGCACGCTCGGCAATCTGCATGAACAGCCCGAGCCGCGTTTGCTCGCGCGGCTCCAGGTAGGTGGCGTACACCGCCGTGGCCTTGTTGGCAGCCGTGATGCCCGCGCCGCCTGCGGCCAGGCCTGCTTCTACCGCTTTTTGAAACTCGCCGTTATGGAACAGCACCCAGGCGTGCAGCACGGCGGGGTCCTGGGGCAGGGGCTCCGCGTCTCCCAGGTGCAGCTGGCTCCATTGTTGCTGCACACGGGTGGTATCCCAGGCGTAGTCGCCTGCGTGGGGGAAGGGGGTCCAAGGTGCCATGGGTGTCTCCGTCATGTTGTTGTTGATCGTGTGGTGGCGAGTCAGCCCGCCGGTGGGGCATAGGCCTGCGCCAGGGCTTGCAAGTGGGCACGCTGCGTGGCTTCCAGGTAGGGCTCCAGCAGGTTGAGCACGTGCCGCGCGCCGCGCAGCAGGGCATGGTGGGCGTTGCCGGGCTCCAGCGCATGGCGCGGGTCGCGCACGTATTCGTAGCTGAGCCAGTAGGTCAGTACCACCACCATGCTGGTGGCGGTGGTGGGCAAGGCCGCACGGGTCTCTGGGCCGGGCAGCAGCGCCTGTGCTTGCTGCATGCCTTCGAGCATGGTGTGCACGGCCTTTTCCTTGCGGTGCAGCACAGCCTGGAAATGGGTTTCCAGGCGGCGGTTTTTGGACAGCAGGTCGTTGAGGTCGCGGTACAGAAACCGGTATTCCCAGATCAGCTCGAACAGGGTGTGCAGGAAGAACCAGGCGTCTTCCACGTTGTGCACGCTGTCGCTGGCCTGCAGCAGCCCATTCAGGGCCTCTTCGTACTGGTCAAACAGGGTGTTGATCAGCGCGTCTTTGGCCGGGTAGTGGTAGTACAGATTGCCGGGGCTGATGCCCAGCTCGGCAGAAATGGCGGTGGTGGACACATTGGGCTCGCCGAACCGGTTGAACAGGTCCAGTGTCACTTCCAGAATGCGTTGCGCCGTGCGGCGTGGCGCTTTCTTAGCCATGGGAGTTGCCCTTTTCGCGCTGAGTGGGATGCGTCTGTGCCCACCACTCTAACGCAGCCCCATTTGCTGCGATGCAGCATTCATCGCAGCAATGCTTGGGGGTTTCCCGGCCAGTGTCGGCTTGGCTGCGTGCGGGCCTTGCGCGCTGGGCTTCGCGCAAGGCCGGGGCAGACGCCTACTTGGCGGCAGGCTTGCGGGCGCGGGGTGCAGCCTTTTTGGCGGGTGTGGGGGGCGTTGGCTTGCCCGCAGTTTTGCCTGCGGCCTTGGCGGTACGCGCTGCCGGGGCCTTGCGGCTTTTGGCCAATTCCTGGGTCAGCGCATCAATGCGCTCGTTCAGCGCCTGCAGGTCGCGTGCGGTGGGGATGCCCAGCCGGCCCAGGGCCTTGGCCACGCGGTCTTCAAAAATGGTTTCCAGCTTGTCCCACTGACCGGCAGCACGCGAGCCCATCTCTGTGGCTGCGCTGGTCATGCGCTGGGCGGCTTCGGTGATTTTTTCCTCTGCCACCGTCTGGGTCTTGCGCTGCATGTTCACGCCTTCCTTGACCAGCGCCTCAAACACCTTGCCGCCCTCGGCTTGCGCCTTGGAAAACGCCCCCAGCCCGGCCAGCCAGATCTGCTGGGCCGATTCCTTTACGGCGTCGCTGAACGGAACGGCGCCGGATGCCATGTCTTCGGGACCGAAGGGGAAAGACTTCTTGGTTGCCATGTAGAGCCTCCTGTGGCGGTTGGTGAACAAACACATTCCACTGTACGGCGGGTTGGGGCGCATGGGTTAGGGGCGTGTGCCTAGAAAGCGGCCGATATAGCGGTGCCGGGTGGCGCACCCTGGCACAAATACTGTTACAGGCCCGGGGCCAAGGATGGGATAATCGCCAGCTTCGCCTGCAGGCGTATCAACACTGCCCATCTTATGATTTTGGTAACTGGCGGCGCCGGCTTCATTGGCGCCAACTTCGTGCTCGACTGGATTGCCAACGGCGACGAGCCCGTGGTCAACCTCGACAAGCTCACCTACGCTGGCAACCTGCACAACCTCGATAGCGTGCAGGGCAACCCCCGCCACATCTTCGTGCAGGGCGACATTGGCGACACCGCCTTGCTTACGCGCCTGCTGGCCGAGCACCAGCCCCGTGCCATCGTCAACTTCGCCGCCGAATCACATGTGGACCGCTCCATCCACGGCCCCGAAGACTTCATCCAGACCAACGTCGTCGGCACTTTCAGGCTTTTGGAGGCTGCAAGGCAATACTGGCAAGCGCTGCCAGCTATCAAAAAAGAAGCGTTCCGCTTCCTGCACGTCTCCACCGACGAGGTCTATGGCACCCTCTCAGCTACCGACCCCGCCTTCAGCGAAGACAACCGCTACGAGCCCAACAGCCCGTACTCGGCCAGCAAGGCTGCATCCGATCACCTGGTGCGCGCCTGGCACCACACCTACGGCCTGCCCGTGCTCACCACCAACTGCAGCAACAACTACGGCCCGCTGCACTTCCCGGAAAAGCTCATCCCCCTCATGATCGTCAACGCCCTGGCAGGCAAAAACCTGCCCGTGTACGGCGACGGCATGCAGGTGCGTGATTGGCTGTACGTGCGCGACCACTGCAGCGCCATCCGCCGCGTGCTCGAAGCCGGGCGCCTGGGTGAGACCTACAACGTGGGCGGTTGGAACGAAAAGCCCAACATCGAGATCGTCAACACCGTGTGCGCCCTGCTCGACGAGCTGCGCCCCCGCGCCGACGGCCAGAGCTACAAAACGCAGATCACCTACGTCACCGACCGTCCTGGCCACGACCGCCGCTACGCCATCGATGCCCGCAAGATCGAGCGCGAGCTGGGCTGGAAGCCTGCCGAGACCTTTGACACCGGCATCCGCAAGACCGTGCAGTGGTATCTGGACAACCCCGAGTGGGTGGCGCAGGTGCAATCGGGCGCCTACCGAGAATGGGTGCAAAAGCAATACCAGGCCGACCCAGCCGCAAAGGCCGTGGCATGAACATCCTGCTCTTCGGTAAAGGCGGCCAAGTGGGCTGGGAGCTGCAACGCAGCCTGGCCGTGCTGGGCCACGTCACGGCGCTGGACCACGACAGTACGGACCATTGCGGCGACTTTGCCAACCCCGAAGGCGTTGCCGCCACGGTGCGCGCCCTGCGCCCTGACGTCATCGTCAACGCCGCCGCGCACACCGCTGTAGACAAGGCCGAGAGCGAGCCCGAACTGGCCCGCCTGCTCAACGCCACCACCCCCGGCGTGCTCGCCCGCGAGGCCGCCGCCCTGGGCGCCTGGCTGGTGCACTACAGCACCGACTACGTGTTCGACGGCAGCGGCACCCGCCCCTGGGTCGAGACCGACACCCCCGCGCCCCTGAGCGTGTACGGCCGCACCAAGCTCGAAGGCGAACAACTCGTCCAGCAATCGGGCGCCAAGCACCTCATCCTGCGCACCAGCTGGGTGTACGCCGCACGCGGCGGCAACTTTGCCAAGACCATGCTGCGCCTGGCGCAAGAGCGCGAGCGCCTCACCGTCATCGACGACCAATGGGGTGCCCCCACCGGTGCCGAGTTGCTGGCCGACGTGACCGCCCACGCCATTCGCCACCTGCAGCAACGCCCGCAAGACGCGGGCCTGTACCACCTGGTGGCGGGCGGCGAAGTCACCTGGAACGGCTACGCGAAATTCGTGATTGAGCACGCCAGTAAAGCGCAGTCAGCTATAAAAATAATAGCAAAAGAAATTGCACCCGTGCCCACAAGCGCCTTCCCCACCCCCGCCGTCCGCCCGCACAACTCGCGCTTGAATACGACCAAGCTGCAAACCACCTTCGGCCTGACCTTGCCGCACTGGCAAACCGGTGTCGAACGCATGCTGACCGAAATCCTATAAGCCCATCCGGACAGCGGCGCCCCTTGCGCCCTGCACCGATGGGCTGGCCCCTTGAGGACTTGCCCCATGACCCCACCCACCTCCCAGCGCAAAGGCATCATCCTGGCCGGCGGCTCTGGCACGCGCCTGCACCCGGCCACCCTGGCCATCAGCAAGCAACTGCTGCCGGTGTACGACAAGCCCATGATCTACTACCCGCTCAGCACCCTCATGCTGGCGGGCATCCGCGACATCCTCATCATCAGCACCCCTCAAGACACGCCGCGCTTTGAACAACTGCTGGGCGACGGCAGCCAATGGGGCCTGAACCTGCAATACGCCGTGCAAGCCAGCCCCGACGGCCTGGCCCAGGCCTTTGTGATCGGTGAGCAATTCGTCGGCAACTCCCCCTCAGCCCTGGTGCTGGGCGACAACATCTTCTACGGCCACGACTTCCACGAACTGCTGGGCAACGCCATGCAGCGCGAACAAGGCGCCAGCGTCTTTGCCTACCACGTGCACGACCCCGAGCGCTACGGCGTGGCCGAATTCGATGCCCAGGGCAAAGTGCTGAGCCTCGAAGAAAAGCCCCAGGCCCCCAAGTCCAGCTACGCCGTCACCGGCCTGTACTTCTATGACAACCAGGTCGTAGACCTGGCCAAGAGCCTGAAACCCTCCGCACGCGGCGAATACGAAATCACCGACCTGAACCGCCTGTATCTCGAGCAAGGCCAGCTCAACGTCGAAATCATGGGCCGGGGCTACGCTTGGCTCGACACCGGCACCCACGAAAGCCTGCTCGAAGCGGGGCAGTTCATCGCCACGCTGGAGCACCGCCAGGGCCTCAAGATTGCCTGTCCGGAAGAGATTGCGTGGCGCTATGGGTGGATTGATGCGGCTCAGCTGGAGAAGCTGGCCAAGCCGCTTGCCAAGAACGGGTATGGGCAGTACCTGCAACGAATCCTGAAAGAGACGGTGTACTGATGAAAGCAACGCGACTGGCCATTCCTGAAGTGGTGCTGATTGAACCCAAAGTGTTTGGCGACGCTCGAGGCTTTTTCTTTGAAAGCTTCAACCAGAAGGCCTTTAACGAGGCCACGGGCACCAATCACCAGTTCGTGCAGGACAACCACAGCCGCAGTGCCAAGGGTGTGCTGCGTGGTTTGCATTACCAGATCCAGCAGCCCCAGGGCAAACTTGTGCGGGTGGTGCGAGGCGCGGTGATTGATGTCGCAGTGGACATCCGCAAAAGCTCTCCCACTTTTGGTCAGTGGGTGGCTGAGGAATTGAGCGAGGACAACCACCGTCAGCTTTGGGTGCCCCCCGGTTTTGCGCATGGGTTTGTGGTGCTCAGTGACATCGCCGAGTTTTTGTACAAAACCACTGACTACTATGCGCCGCAATTTGAGCGCTGCATTGCGTGGAATGACCCGGATCTGGCGATTGATTGGCGACTGGGCGGTGTTACCCCGTTGCTCTCAGCCAAAGACGCAGTGGGTTTACCCTTGGCTCAGGCAGAGCTTCCATGAATCCCCACGCGACAGCATCAGCCTCCCCCGTGGGGGCTGTGCGTTCCCTTTGGGCAAACCGGCAATTGATTGCTCGCATGGGTCAGCGCGAAATCATCGGACGCTACAAGGGCTCGGCGATGGGGCTCGCGTGGTCATTCATCACGCCACTGTTCATGTTGGCGATCTACACCTTCGTGTTTTCCGTAGTGTTTCAGGCGCGCTGGGGAACGAGTGAGGAGTCCAAGACCCAGTTCGCTGTGGTGCTGTTTGCCGGGTTGATTGTTCACACGCTGTTTTCCGATGTCATCAATCGGGCGCCACAGCTGGTGCTTGGTAACGTCAACTATGTCAAGAAGGTTGTGTTTCCCTTGGAAATCCTGCCGGTAGTACAGCTGTTGTCCGCCACGTTCCATGCTCTGGTCAGTGTGGTGGTGCTCATCGCGGCCCAGTTGGTTTTTCAAGGCAGCTTGCCGATCACCGCACTGCTGCTGCCTGTGGTGTTGCTACCGTTTTTGTTGTTGACGCTGGGGCTTGCCTGGTGGTTGGCATCCTTGGGTGTGTTTGTGCGCGATGTGGGGCAGACCATCAGCTTGGTCACTTCCGTGATGTTGTTCATGTCCCCCGTGTTTTTTCCGGTGCAATCTCTGCCACCTGATTTGCAACCCTGGATGCACCTCAATCCTTTGACTTTTGTGATCGAGCAAGTGCGTGAGGTCGTGGTGTGGGGGCGATTGCCTGATTGGCAAGGTTTGGCTGTTTACAGTATTGCCTCCATAGCTACCGCTTGGCTGGGGTTCGCCTGGTTTCAGAAAACACGCAAGGGGTTTGCAGATGTCCTATGAACCCCAGGCGCTGAACTCGGACAACGATACGGTCATACAAGTCCAAGGCCTGCAGAAGTGCTTTCAGATTTATAACTCCCCAGGCCAGCGACTACGGCAGTTTTTGCAGCCTCGCGTGCAGCGTTGGTTGGGCCGGGACGTACAACGCTATTACCGGGAGTTCTGGGCCTTGCGCGATGTCTCGTTTGAAATTCGCAAAGGCCAGACTGTAGGCATCATTGGTCGAAACGGCTCGGGTAAATCCACCCTGTTGCAGATGATCTGTGGCACCCTGCATCCCACAGCAGGGCATGTGGAAGTGCGTGGCCGTGTGGCTGCGCTGTTGGAGTTGGGTTCAGGCTTCAATCCAGAGTTCACCGGCCGCGAGAATGTCTTTTTCAATGCGGGTGTCCTTGGCCAGAGCGAAGAGCGCACGCGCGAAAAATTTGCCGATATCGAAGCTTTTGCTGACATCGGTGAATTCATGGATCAGCCGGTCAAAACCTACTCCAGCGGCATGTTGGTGCGCTTGGCATTTGCTGTGATTGCGCATGTGGATGCGGACATCCTGGTCATCGACGAGGCACTCGCTGTGGGGGATGCCTTCTTTACCCAGAAGTGCATGCGCTTTTTGCGCAGTTTCATGCAGCAGGGCACGGTGCTTTTCGTCAGCCATGACACCGCAGCGGTGAAAAGCCTGTGCGATAAGGTGATCTGGATAGAAAAGGGCCAACTCGTTGAGAGTGGTCCGGCCAAGGAAGTTTGTGATTTGTATCTGCAGGCTTTCTACGAGGAGCAGCAAGGCAAGAGTGCCGAGCCCGTGGTTCGCCCATCAGGCGCACGCCTTGACGCTACCGACTTGCCTTTTCATGATCAGCGCCGCGACTTTCTGAACGCCAGCCCTTTGCGCAATGACATCCGGGTGTTCGAGTTCCAGCCAGACTCCGCATCATTTGGTGAACGAGGCGGGGAGATTGCCAATGTGCAGTTTCTGGACAGGCAGGGCCGCCCTTTGAATTGGGTGGTAGGAGGAGAATCGGTCAGCCTGAAGGTGGAAGCCATTTGCCATCGGCCTCTGCGCTCTCCGATCATCGGGTTTTATGTGAACGACCGAACAGGGCAGGCGCTTTTTGGTGACAACACCTATCTGGCCTACCTGGGTACTGCTCCCGCTTGCCGTGCTGGTGAAACGGTCTGTGCCACCTTTTCATTCGAAATGCCTCGAATGCCCGTGGGTGACTACACAATCACCGTCGCGCTTGCTGACGGAACGCAACAAGAGCATGTGCAACACCACTGGATGCACGATGCGCTCCAGTTCAAATCAGAATCAACCAGTGCATCTGCCGGGCTGGTCGGTATCCCGATGCGCCGGATTTCTCTAGACGTTTTGCCAGCCAACTTGCCGTAGGCTGGGAATGGCCTTGAATGTTGCGCGACTCTATGTCTTACAAAAAATGAACAATACAGATTTGGCCGTTTCACTGGTAGAGCCACGGCGTTTGGTGCTGCCCAACCCTTGGGCGGGGCACATTCCTTTTGCCGCGTGGCTTATCCACCAAATCAAACCCAGAGTGTTGGTCGAGCTGGGTACGCACACAGGCAATTCCTACTGTGCCTTCTGTCAGTCCATCGAAGAGGCGTCTTCTCCAACCAAGGCCTACGCGGTAGATACATGGCAGGGCGATGAGCATGCTGGTCGCTACGACGACAGCGTCTACGAGCAGTTGCGCGCATACCATGACCCCTTGTACGGCAGCTTTTCCACGCTGCTCAGAAAAACCTTCGATCAGGCCTTGGAAGACTTTGCTCCTGGAAGTGTCGATTTATTGCACATTGATGGTTTGCACACCTACGAGGCAGTCAAACATGATTTCGAAACATGGTTGCCGAAGCTGTCTGACCGTGGTGTAGTACTTTTTCATGACACCTGCGTCCATCGTGATGATTTCGGTGTTCATCGGCTTTGGCAAGAGCTGGCGCAGCAATACCCAGGCTTTAACTTCACGCACTCCAACGGTTTGGGCGTTCTGCTGGTGGGAACGGACAGGCACCCCAGTCTGGCTTCCATGGCAGAGCAGGCGGGCAATTCCCACTGGGAGGTGATGCGCAAACTATTTGCTCGGTTGGGTGCTGAGTTCGAATTACGCTTAACCAACCAGTTTCTTTCCGATCGGTGTGAACACCTGACGCAGGCCATTGACGACAGAGACGCGACATCTTTGAAGCTGTACGCCACGATTGAGGACGCGCAAAAAGAGACTTTGAACCTGCATCAGGTGATCAGCGCAAGAGAATCGGCCCTGAGAGACCTTCACCGGGCCGCCGCGGAAAACGAGGCAGCGCAACAGCAACATTTCTTGCAGGTACAAGAATCGCAACAGGCCGTGATTGAGTCTCAGCGAGCGTCTATTCATTCGCTGCGCGTGGAGCTGGATGGGATGTTGCAGTCAAAGTCCTGGCGACTCACCCGACCATTGCGAGGTTTTCGCCGCGTCTTGGGGCGCCTGGTGGCGAAGACCAGGGCGTCTCGCCCCAAGCGGGCGCTGGACATGCTGCGCGAACAATTAAGGCGGCACGGCCCCATTGGGGTGCTCCGGCGTACTCCGTACTACTGGCGTCAGTTGCGTGCACGCCCTGGCTTGCTGCTGGGGCAGGGCGTGCTGTCTCACGCGCCCGAGTTCCTTCACGCTAACAGCATGAAACGGGAGTTGCGCCTGCACCCTGAGTTGCTGCAGTCCCCCCCGCTGCATTCTGATGTCGGCATTTCGGTGGTCATTCCGACCTTGAACGCGGGGCGAGAATTTGGGTGGCTTCTTCAGAAGCTGTTTGCTCAAAAAGGCATAGGCCGCATTGAAGTCGTTGTGGTGGACTCAGGCTCGAAAGATGGCACGGTGAGTACCGCTAAAAATGCGGGCTGTGTGGTGGTGGAAATATTGCCATCAGAGTTCTCCCACAGCTATGCCCGCAATCGCGGGGCTGACGCTGCCAGTGGCGACTATCTTCTGTTCATGGTTCAAGACGCCTACCCCATCGGCGACCGTTGGATGGCGGGCATGGTCCAGTTTCTTCGTGACCATGCAGAAGACAAAGTGGTGGCCGCATCGTGTGCTGAGTACAGCCGCAGCGACAGCGATGTCATGTATGACTCCATGATTCATACGCACTACCAATTCCTCGGTTGCTTGGATTACGACCGTATTGGAGAGTTGCGCGATTCTGGACATGCATCGTTGCGCTCCCAGGGGCAGTTGAGCGATGTCTCCTGCATGATCGGGCGTGATGTATTCCAGCAGTATCGCTACCGCGGCGACTATGCCGAGGACTTGGACCTCGGCATTCGGCTGATCCAGGACGGCTACCGCGTGGCAATGCTCGCCTCCGTCAAGGTAATTCACTCGCACAACCGGCCTGCGTACTACTACCTTAAGCGGTCGTTTGTCGACGTGGTCTTTCTGGTTGGTTTGTTTCCTGATTTTGAATATCCCCGTATCCACTCCCAGCGTGGGTTGTGCGCGGGTGTGCTTTCGATCGCGGTGCATTTGTCGCGGTGGCTGGCTGCGCCCCTGCCTGCAGAAGGCCAAAGCGTGGCAACCACGCTGCGCGAATGGAGTGATGAATGGCGTCGCCAGTTTGCACGCATCGAACCCCAGGGAGAGTTGCAGTTGGGTGACTCTCGTCTTGACGCCTGGCTGCAGCAGTTCCGTCAGCAGCAGTTGAATTTGCCGGGGCAGCGGCTCAGTGCAGATGAATCCAAAGAGGCACAGCGGTTCTTGGACGCATTTTTGGGGCGCCTGGACCACTTTGCCCACTTTGCCGGGCAAACCTACGGTCCTTCTTCTGACGTATTGATGAACGAGTTGCGCCAGGGCATCGTCAAGATCTATGCGTCGGCAGCAGGTTCTGCGCTGGCCTTCATGTATTTGGATGTGAAGGCCAAGCACTGCGAGGGCGATGCTGCAGCGGCCCAATCTATCTACACTGATCTGAAGGCAGGCGTTTGATGCGCATCGTTTTTGTTCTCCACCAGTTCTATCCAGAGTTTTCTGGCGGTACCGAGCGCGTGGTTCTCAACCTCGCCCGTTGTGCTCAGCGGGCTGGTCACTACGTGCATGTATTGGCGTGCACCATGCGCGACCCAGCCCCTGCGGGCAAGTCTTCGGGCGCATTGGCCGGCGCGCATCACGAGGTATATCAGGGGGTGCCAGTCACGCTCATTCCCCGATCGCTCCTGCCCGCATCTGGCGACTTGGGTTTTGATGTGGCCCCTGCGATGGTGGAACAGGTACGCGACTGGATGCGTGCAGAACGCTTTGAGCTGGTTCATGTGTTTCATACCCTGCGCATGGCATCTGCCCTGCTGGCCGCCCAGCAGTGCGGTCTGCCTTATGCGGTCACACTGACAGACTTCTTTGTCGGCTGCTATCGCATCAATGCAATCAACGCCCAGGGCCAACCTTGCTCTGGCCCCGACGAGGGCAGGAGCTGTGTGCGTGACTGTCTGGTTCCCGAATGGACTGAACCCGCCTTGTTACAGCGACATCAACTCGCCAAGGCCTTGCTGCAAGGGGCGATAGAGCGCGTAGTGCCCTCGGAATATGTGGCTGAATTTTTCAGGGCAGCCTTCCCTGAGCTTCCTTGGCGGGTGATTCCGCACGGCATTGATTTTCTGGCGCTGATGGGCAATGGACAGAGTGTTGTCCACGCTCATGAAGATCTTGCGCCAGAGGCGCCCATCACGCTGGGGTACGTGGGTGCGATCGTTGCGCAAAAGGGCCTGCATATATTGTTGCAGGCGCTGCAGCGTGTGCCATCTGAACGTCTGCGGTTGCGGGTGGTCGGCGGCTTTTACGGCGATCCAGTGCACCAACAAGACATTCGCAACATGATGGCAGCAGATTCCCGGGTGGAGTGGGTGGGGCAGGTGCCTCCGGGCGACGTCGCTGCGGTGCTAAAGCAGGTCGATCTCTTGTGCCTTCCTTCCGTAGTGCCTGAGTCATTTTCCCTGGTATTGCACGAAGCGGCAGTCCTGGGTGTCCCCGCACTCGTCTCAGACCTGGGGGCGCCTCCGGCAAAGATTAAGGCCCACGGAGGGGGGCGCGTTGTGGCTGCGGGTGACGTGAATGCCTGGGCGCAGGCCCTCACAGAAATCCTTGAGATGCCCGACACATTGCCATCATGGCGAACCGGTATGCGCCTGCCTTACCGAGTGGAAGAAGAGGCTTTTTTCTACGAATCCTTGTACCGCCAAGCCGTGGTTCCCCACTAAGGTATCAGCCAACACGCCTTTGAGCAGGTTCTTAGCGAAGCCGCCTGGGCAGCGCGTTCCATTGCGTGCACTGCAGGCACACGGCATGACAGAGCAACGACACCCAGGGTGTGCAAGCCGCTCTAAACCAAACCCAATAGCACGGCCAGCCAAAAAGCCCACTGCGCCGATCTGCGTTGGCGAGCGAGCCCCGCACGCAGGGCGTGGTTGAGACGTTGTACACCGCAAGTGCTGTGCCTTGCCGCGGCAAATGATCTGGCAATACCCTTGCTTTCAGCCGTGAGCAAGGGAGCCAGATCCCGCAGCGCACCTTCTGTCGCATCGCCCCACGCGCGGTAACCTCCCTTCATCAATCTACCCAACCGCTGAGCGCGCTGCAGCAAACCCTTGCGTGCGCCCACTACGTTCGCTGAGTGCTGGCGGTAAAGCAGGCACGGGTGCGGGTCAAAATGCACCTTACCTCCGCAGGCTGTCGCAGCCAGGTAGGCACTCCAGTCGTGCAGCACCATGTTGTCAGCGGCAATCCGCTTCATTGCCTGCAAGAGCGGCACATTCAGCACCATGGTGTTGCCGCTGGCGATGTTTTCCACCAACGCGTTGCACAAGGTGAGTGGGCGCCGAGGCCGAGGCGATAAATACAAGGGTCGCAACTGGGCGTCAGTCACCTGTGTTCGGGCGCAATAGAGGTTGGCCGTAGCAGGGCCTGACTGGTGTGTGTGCCAGTGCACGGCACGCTCCAGCTTGTCGCTCAGCCACACGTCGTCCTGGTCGCAAAACGCAAACAAATCGTGATCGGTGCGGGGTTGTACTGCCTGTAGCAACGCCCAAAAGTTCCGAGCAGCCCCACCCCCCTGTCCCTCAAGCAGAGTGGTTCGATCAGGGTGCCTGTGGGCAAATGCTTGCAAGATATTCCGCGTAGCATCGGTAGATCCATCATCTCTGGCCCAAAGATGCCAGTGACAAAAAGTCTGTTGCTCAATGGAGTGCAACTGCTCTGGCAGGTGCTCCGCCCCCTGGTAGGTGGCCAGCAGGATGTGGGTGGTGGTGTTCACTGACAAGCCTTCAAACAGTATTCTCGTTTTGCCTTCCGTTGGGCCTGGGGCAACAAAAACGCGAAAGAGGCTTTCTGATCCATGGGTACGTGACGTTTTTCAGCTTCGATAGGCTCGCAGGTGGCCTGGGTTGCTCGCACAGCGCCTTGTAAGACACAGCTACTTTGGTGTTAGTACTTGCTCTGGCAAGCGTGACGCTGCCTGGTCATCCAGGCGGTGCCTCTAGGTAGGGGCGTTGCCTCTGCTAGTCAGCGTTCCCTCACTGCGTGTACCTCAAAGCACCGGGCACTGGCTTGCATACATGTCGATGTCATGTTAGCAACGCAAAAAATGCAACAGTGTCCCGCGCCGGTCTCCCCGAGGCTTGGAGCGCTTGGCGATGCCCGCGAATTGTATGAAGGCTGCGAAGTGCCGGGGTTGTTCTCAGTCTGCGTCGCTCGATGCGCAATGGAAAGCAAGGCAGCAATGGCCATTCCCCATCTGTGCGCACTCTGTAGCAGTCAGGCGTTACCCGATGGGTGAGAGGCTTTCTGGAGGGCCGCATCAACAGGCTTGCCACGGCCATGCACCTTGTTGGAGGACAAAGTTCCGTCGCGTGTGTGAGAAAGTTGCAAAAAAGAAACAGGGCGTCGCTCTTTTGTCTTGGCTGCGGGGGCGTCTGAGCGCAAACCGTCTCTATAATGGGTTCACCGTGGGGGGGTAGTTTGCGCTATGCTCCTTCCGGATTTCAGGCAAGCTGGGGTGTACTCTGGCGAGGACCCGAAAGCTGAACTAGTTCTTACTTTTTAACGAGGTTTTTTCATGAAACTTACCAAAGTCGCTTTTGCAATCGCCAGCGTCCTGGCCGTTGCAGCCGGTACGGCCAATGCAGGCAACTTCCAGACCAACTCCACTTCCGTTGCCCGTGAAGTGATCGTTGGTGACGCGCAAGCTATCGTTTCCCCACAGGTGAGCTATTCGTTTACTGGTCCTGTGCGCAATCCTGCCCAAGCTACCTATTTTCAGATCCAGTTGAAGCTGTCGGACGGTGAGTGGGTTGTTCCTGCTGGTGTTGGTTTTCCAGGTAACGCCACCTTGGCTGACGGTGGTAACGTGGCGTTGGTGGCTTTGGACGGCACGACTATCGCAAGCGCATGGGGTGTTCTGCTGGACCCTACCGATGCGAAGACGCTGTACGCCACCTTCCAAATCCCCGCTGGCGTGGGTGTGAACAATGCACGTGTGGTCTGGAATGCTGCTGCGAATGGCGCATTGGCTACTGCAGCCGTTAGCCCTGCCCCTGCAAACTTGCTGAAGATTCGGAAGCTGAAGACGTTGGTCGGAACCATTGCTGAATGCGACCAGAACATCAAGCAACTGACAGGCTCTGTCAAGCAGTTCCCCAACATCACTGACCCCACTTATCGCGCAACCGATGCTGACGTGAGCCCTGCTTCGGAACACGTGGCTCCTGGCAATCAGAACTCCGGTCCTATCCTGTCGTTCCCTGTCAATCTGAATCTCAGCAGCACTGCTGCGACTACTCCTGCGCAAGATTACAACAACGGTGCTACGTTGTTTGATGCAGCCGTCGGTACTGTTACGGCCTCCGGTAAAACCGCCAACATTGGTACCGTCACTTACACCAAGCTAGCGAACGGCTACGACACCGATTTGGCGAATGTTTATGGCTCTGTCGCTGCCACAGTACCAGCTACCGCAGTTTCGGCTGCTGGCGTTCCAGAACTGAAGGACTACTCTGTCACTCTGACAGGTAACTTCGCTTCTACCGCCAAATTCTGGCTGTCGTCTGCTGCTTGCGCTGACGCGGGCTATGCAACAGGTACTGCTCCAGTGAACGGTGTGGTGACTGTGAAGAACTCCACTGCCGCCAACTTGGCAGTTGGTTCCGTTCTGAATGTTTGCTACGGCGTGGATGGCCTCGCCTCGATTCCTTCTACAGGAATCGATGCCAAGCTGGTGCTCAATAAGGCTCCTGATGGAGCGGGTGATGTTGCAGTTCGTTTCGAAGAGCAGCCTAACAGCTGCAAGGGTTCCTTTGCTGTAGGCAGCGGTATCCAGATCGACGTGCGTAACTACGCTAGCTACGCCACTTTCGGTGCCGAGGGTGCAGCCACTTCCCTGCGTATCATCAACAACAGCGAAACCGCAACGGCTGACCTGTTTGCTCAGATGATTTATGCAGACGGCCGCTACGGTGCTTGGGGCTCCATTGGTACCCTGTCTCCTCGTCAGACTCTGAACATCAGCAACAAGGAGCTGGAAGCCAAGCTGGTCAATGCACCAGCTGCATCCAACCCATTTGGTGCTCAATCGGTGTACACCCGTGCTGACGGCAACGCAGTGGTCGCCAATACCCAAGGTAAGTTCGGTGATCGCGTGCGTATCGTCTCTACCACAGGTACGACAATCCGTGTGCAGAGCTACATGGTGGTTGGTTCCTCTGTGATCGACACGTCTAACGCGCAAGGCGTGGACTTCGAAAGCCTGAAGGCTGGTCGCGTGCCTACAGGCCAGAACGATGCACAGCCTATCTCGCAAGACGCTATCCGCGGCCTGGCGAAGTAATCGGTTTTCCGCTTACGTCTCAAAAGGGAGCTTCGGCTCCCTTTTTTTATAGTGATAACGGAATGTGGCTTTCGGGTGTAACGGTCGAACTTTGCTCAACACCAGCAGGACAACGCATCAGACACAGAGACCGTTTGTGCACGAGTGTGCTGGCGCTGATGGGGGTCGCTTGGGAGGTAATTGGCGTTCGAAGGCCAAGGCTACGGAGATACTGCCTAAGCGTGCGCTTCCGGCAAGTTCGCTTGCTGTCGAAGTTTTTAATACTTGAAGTTATGCAAGTGCGGCATGTGCATCAGCCAACCGCACCGGAATGGCTGGAAAGCTGGCCGCTCTACAGCTTAGAGTAAAGTGAAGCGCAGCATTGAACACCTATGTGCTACTTCAAAGCCCCGGGTAAACCTGCTGTGCACAAGAGGAGTGGGCGAGATTGGGAGGGGTATGGCGAGTGCTGTAGTCTCGCATACTGGCTGTTCTAGCTTAAGCCGTATGCCGGTAGCGCCATGCCAAGCGTTTGCGTAGCGGGAGCTCAACCGCCACAAAGCTGACCCATGCCGCCATAGCCGCCAGGCCGCTAGCCAATCCCATGGCATAGGCTACGGGGATATCAGCTTCAAGTGCTTTTGCTTCGGCCACCCGAAAAAGAGGATAGTGCCAAAGATAAAGTCCATAGGAAATTTTGCCAACAGCCACCAGTGGCGGCCAAGCCAAAATGGCGGAGCACAGTCCAGAGGGCGCCAGTACGAGCGACCACACCAGTAAGGTAGCTGTGACGGCTATTGCCATGTAGCCCCACGGGAACATGAGTGAATTGTGCCACTCAAGGCTACTCATTCCTAGAAGCAATAAGGCTAGTGCCATCATCCCTGTGTAAGACACAGCACGTGAGTGAGAAACTAGGTGCGAGGGCAACGGCACATTGTCCAGTCGCTCGGGTCGGCGTGTATGAAGCCAGCTGGCTAGCGCGCAGCCGCAAAGTAAGGCCATGGCACGCGTGTCCAGCCCGTTGTATAGACGGACAGGTTTAGCACCCGCAGTGTGTAGCCACAGCATCCATAGCATGCCGGCCAGTGTACCTGCCAGCGCCAGCGCTAAAACGCTCCAGCGACGGGTAGCATATCTACCCATAGCGGCCAACAGCAAAGCCCAGAGTAGGTAGAATTGCTCTTCGATGCCCAGTGACCAAGCATGGCCGAGATAATCTGGCGGATACCAATCCAATGCGCGGGCCCAGTGAGTCATGGCCAGCAGTACGATGCTCACATCGCGCGTCACTGTACTGCCAGGGCCCGGAATCCATCCAGCAATCCAGCCCAAGATGTAAGTCAGCAGCAACAACAATAGTGCGGGCTGCAACCGCAATAGCCGACGCATAAAAAAACGGCCCCAACGTATGTGGCCTGACTGGTGCAACTCTTGCATGAGCTGGCTAGTGATCAAAAAACCGCTCAATACAAAAAAAATGTCCACCCCGGCAAAGCCACCCACTACCTGCGGAACCTGTGCGTGAAAAAGCATCACGGCTAAGACGGCCAAGCCTCTCAGTCCATCGAGTGCAGGCCAGTAGCGCCCAGTGGGCGCCAGGATTGGTGGCTGTTTAGCGCTTGCGGGTGGCATCGAGAATCTCACGAATGAGATCGGGATCTTCCACAAGGGTAGCGCCGCCAGGCAGATTAACTCCGTTGATGCTGGCTGGTGCAGGTTTACTCACTGGGACACCAGGCGCCGATGGCGTACCTTGCGCGTTGGCTGCTCCAGAAGTGGTTTGTCCAGGCGCTGCTTTGTTGCTGGGTATCGGCATTTCTGTTGTGGCTGTCCGATCAGTCAAGTTGATCATTCGCTCTTGGAGGGGCGGCTGTGCTGTCGTATTAGGCGCTACCGCGGCTGGTGCCTGTGCTGGCACCATGCCATCGGGTGTCGGTGGAGCTGCAGTCTGTTCGGGGTCGGCCGCTTTGGTGTCTGATGTCGAGGGAGGGGGTGTCAGCGAGGTCTGCTGTGGTAGAGGGCGCCGTGCATCACGGCTGGCTTTGACCCGGTCCCGTACGCTTTGGGCCCATGTACCGAGCGTAGCTTGGTAGGCATCGGTAGCTGCCTCAGCTTCGCCGCTGTCATTGATGATGTAAGGGGTGATGAGAATCACCAGTTCGGTGCGGGAGCGTGTTTGTCCCGATTTTTTGAATAGATGACCTACGCCGGGAATGTCTTTCAGACCGGGTACTCCGCTATCACTGTCGGTGGCATTTTCGGAAATCAGGCCGCCGAGCATGACGGTGGCGCCGTCGCGCATACTGAGCTTCGTTTCAATTGAGCGCTTGCGAATGGTGGGGGAAGTGGTAACACCGGTTGTGGTGGGCTCGGCGCTACTGACTTCCTGGTTCACTTCAAGATCGATGCGGTCGCCTGCGTGAATAACGGGTCGTACGCGCAGCAACACACCAGTGTTACGGTACTGAATGGTTTGTGGCACCACATTGGTGGTGCCAGTGAGCACACCATTGTTGGTGGTCACTCCCTGGCTAGTGACGGTGGGGACTTCCTGGCCCACGTTGATGCTAGCTGACTCCCCGTTGCGAGTCATGATTTTTGGGTTAGAGATGACGCGAGAGTCGCTGTTGCTCGCAAGCGCTGAAATGGCTAATTGACGCAAGGGATTACCTCCCAGCAGGGCATTGACGGAAAGCCCAGTACCGCTTGCCTGCGCGTTGTAGGTGGTACCACTGAGTCGAAGAGCTTGTGCCCCAGAACCCATCTGATCCAGTTGCCAGCTAAAGCCTAGGCTGTTGTCGTCGGCTAGTGCGACTTCAGCAACCAGCACATCGATTAGCGCTGATTTAACTGGACGATCCAGTTCGGACAACAGCGAAAGCCATTGGCGGTAATCTTCTTGGCTGCCGCCCTGGAAGATGAGGGAGTTCGTGGCATTGTTGACTACTACGCGGCGCTGGCGGTTGGCTGATGCAGCTGCCGGAGGAGGTGTTCCGCCAACAGCGGCGCTGGTCGTCATTGTGGCGGGCGTGGCGCTGCCTCCACTGATAAGGTCGTTCAGCGCCTTGGCCAGCTCTTGCGCATCTGAATTACGTACTGGATAAGTGAAGTAAGCGCTACCGGCTTGCACGGCTGTGATTTGATCCAGTTCTTTAACCCATTCGAGCGCATGGGTCAATGCTTCACTAGAGGTGGAGAAGGCGACGACGCTATTTACGGTTGGGAGTGCGATGAGTGTGATGGGGTCGCCAGTGCCGGGTTGGTTGGCCACGCTGTAACCTTCAGCCCGCAGGATTTCCGACAATCGACGGGTGAATTCTTCTGCACCCCAAAAACGAGGCGAAATTCGGACACTGTTTTGACCCCTGAGACTAGGCTGATCAAAGACCTGAATCAGTTCCAGTGTTACTTGAACATCATCGGGTTGACCACTGACCATGAGTCCACCTTGGCTGTCAATCTCGAGTTTGACTTTATCTCCCACCATCATTTTCAATGTGGCCAGAAAAAGTTGCGGGCGTACAGCTTCTGTTTCGATGTAGTGAAACACAGGCCGCAGCGGCAGCGGCACTGTGGGCTGCGCCCGGCCGCGGCGCACAAGTGGCAGTGTGCTGGCGGTGGAGGTAGAAGGGACCATACGTAGTACCCCACCGAAGTCTTGCACCGCGACCCCATAACTTTTCAGCAGCTGGCCGGCAACTTCGGTCAACCGTGCCGCCGTCATGGGTTTCGGAGTACGAAAGGTGATTAGGTCAGTGCGGTCACGTACTGCCGCGTCCATAGAGTAATTGAGTTGCAGGATGCCGCCATAAATGGCCTGGATAAAGGCCGGTATGCTCATTTGCTCAATAGATACAGTGAGATCGCCTACCTCATCACTGGCTTTCGTAGGGGGCTGCAATGGGCGGAGGTTGCCAGCAATCAGAGGCGGCATTTTTGGGCCTGCTGTGATCTGTGTCTGTTTTGGTGCGCCAGGTGCTTGTGCCCCTAGCACACCAGACGTGCGGTTTTCACCGTTACCGTCAAATACGATTGGTGCAGGTACCGAAAGTGGCTTGCTGGCACAACCTGCCAAAGTGAGGCAGGCCAGAGCTACGATATGGAGGGAAGGGCTTTGAAACATCTTGGTGAACACTAAAATCAGCAGCATGAGCCGCCAATGCAGCCCATGCTGCTCAGCGGGCGATGCCGCTTGCTTGTGGGAAGAACGCGGTTTCACACCGCCGTGGTCTCTGTGTGACGGCTCTTGTTAATCTTGCCGCACGGACACCCCTACGATTTTTTTGTCAGGTGTGACAACACCAATGGCATTGTCTCGTACCCAGGCAAGCTTCCCCCCTCCAGGCAAGGAGTCGCCGATTTTAAGGAATCTGGGTTGTTTTTCTCCATCGAATTGAACGATGACCTGCGTTTTGTCGCCTCTTTGAACAACGCCGGTGATGTACCAATTTGGCCGTGTCAGCGGCGTAGCTCTCACTTTCCATCCTTGGTTGGCGTTCGCCTCCCACAACCGCTCGATCGCATTGGCAGGGGGGGGGCCGCCGGGTACGATCTCTGCGGAGCTGATGCCCTCCTTCTGTGATGTTCCCTTGGCAGCGGCCGCCGCGACATCTTGCTGCGATAGCGGCGGGCTCATGCTTCGGATGGCGCGGGGCAAGGGTATTTGGGGCCCCTTATTTTCCGTACCGTCAGATCCTTGTTTTGCCACAACTGCGTCTGCTGAAACCGAAGGTGCAGCAGACCCTAGCCAAGATCCTAAGACGATGGCTATCCCTACCAAGGCCGCAGCAATGACAGAATTTCCTGTGATTTTCATCATGCTCTATCGTGCTGCTGGTGTATCTAAAGCTCTGCGCTGGGCTGCTTGCCGCAGAGCCTGTGAGACTCCCGCATCGATTCCGTAAACCTTGACGAGTATCTCGGCGCGACCACTGCGAACGGTAAAGCGCTCAATTCTTCGGAGAGTTGAGCCTTCTTCCAGCACGGTGAGTAGCTGCATGAGCCGGGGGCCTAAGTTGGTAGAAATTTTGACACTGGTCGTGATCAAGCCAGGTAAGTCTTTTGTGTCCTGCGGTGTGTTCAACCCCCCCCCACTGCGAATCGTTGGTGGGGGCTGTGTCGGGCTTGTGTTGCCAGTGCTCGCGGTAGCGGTTTCCCCCATCGCCGCGACTTGACATGGCGCTTCAACTTGCTGGCACAAGTCAGCAAGGCTTTCCATGGCTTCCGCACGAAATACACCTGGCCGGGTAACTTCCGGTAACCTGTCCAGCCAGGCGACCTGCGCAATGAGAGCCTCCTCCGCAACCCGCTGCCAGTTCACAGATGTCATGGCACTTTGTTCGCGAGATTTGAGCTGCTCTAGTCGCTCCCTTTCTGGTCGAAGCTTCTCAGATGCGTCTCTCCAGTCCAATGCAACTGACCAAAAACCAATGAGCGCGGCGATCCACAAGAGATTACGCATAGAGGCTGTCATTGAGCATCTCTTTCTGTCTTGTCTGTTAACGGCGACGCCTTGGCATCCAGGCGCAGTGCGAATTTGAACCCGTTACCACCGACGACATCCACAAAACGCACGTCATAAAACCATGGGTGCGATTCGATGCTGGAGATGATGTACGTTAGGCGGGGTGCGTTACCGGTAGTGGATACCACAGTCATCTGTAAAGTGGCGGGGGACAGTTCCAACTCCCTCACGACCAGACCTTGGGGAGCGAGTATTTCCGCCAACTCTGCCAGGATGCCGTGAGTGGTCAGAGGAGGTGAGAGCTGTTGCGCAGCATCAATCCAACGCAGTGTCTGCATTGCGTTTTGTTTGGCCAGGCGCAAAGGCTCGAGTTCCGCCAACATCCGATCTTGGGACTCGATGCCTGTTTGTATCGCAGCTTGCTGGGATTCCTTCTGGAAATAATAAAAGCTGCCCCAGCCTGCCAGCACGGCGCTGGAGGCTGTGAGCAATACTGGAACGGCTTTGGCAAGGGCCACACCGGGGGCTTTGTGCGCGGGAGGGGTCAGGTTGCTCGCCCAACGCGTTGGACTGTATTCGCTGGTGGTAGGTGTGGAGGCCAACGTTGGAGGCCAGCCATAAGTTGCAAGCTCGGGAGACTCTGCCAACAAGTTCTCCCAGATCTCGGGAGTTGGCACTTCTGCAAACCACAGAGTGTGGACCAAATGGGAACCCTGGCGCAGTTGCGCCTCTACCCCGCCAGATGCGGATTGCCTGAGCCAGGCTAGGTGCGAGACGTTGCTGCTGTAGATACTGTGGGCAAATGTGTTCGTAAGCTGCTTGTCGGGGTGCTTTTCTTGAAAAATGCGCTCCAACTCTGCATCCCATGTCCAAAGGTGAAGCCATGTCCCCTGCTTGATTGCACACATGCCATGCTGGGTGAATGGGCTGAGTGCCTGGGCTTGAAGCCTTGCAAAGTTGGACAGTTTGAGGCGTGGAATACCCTTGCAGCTGACTCTGTGATAAACGCACAGCTTCCTTGGGACTACCATGTGCACGCTTTGCAGCGTGGCTGGGAGCCAGCGCGGCGCCTGCCTGCCAAGTAGCAGATCAGGGCCGTCGGTATTAAAAAGGTAGACTTCGTGAAGCATCGCTTGGCTGTTGATTGACTGGCTGTTGTGGCCAAGAGAGGGGCTGAATTTTATCAACCGGCTGTAGTTCTGCGCTGAAGACTGGATTGAGCACGCTCCATGGCCGATCTTCTCCGTCTGCGCTGAGAGCCAATGTGTATCTCAATATCCATGGACCTCGCACGTGTCTGTGCGTCACTTTGAGTATGTTTTGGACCTGTGCAGATGCACCAAAAGGTCCGCTCGTTCCTAGAAGCTCGTTGGCATTTGACACTCGTGCGGCCAAGTTCTCGGTATCTGCTCTCTGCGTGACGATGTCACGGACCATTTCTTCATTTAAACCGGCTGCCTTGAGTACCGGAGCAGGCGCCGTTGCCAGATTAACATTGCTACCGAACATCGATGATTCTCCATATATCGTCCAGCTTTTGTCACAAGCGTTTTGCTCAAGTAGCCGACGATACTGACTCCAGCCATAGACATTCCATATTTCATCTTCCGAGAGAAGAGGGCTATTACGTGGAAGGGGAAGCCGTTTTGCAGAATAGGTATCTTGTTCTGCACCGTTGAGGCGCTGTAGATTGTCAGTGTCTACATAATCCAAGAGGGCATCAATGAGATAAGGTGTTGTTTCAGCGGGTATCCCGCATCCTGTCAAAAAGTTGCTTAATATATCCCTGTTGCCAAGATTGAGGTTGATAAGTCCTCCATTATCTTGCACGGAGATTATAGTTTTGGTGTCGATTTTGTATGGAGTGTTATCTGCCCTGACTGAGTAGGCCCCGTCAAAAAAATCAGAAGATCTTGGCCTGCTGGCTGATAGCCAGTACTGTGCATTGGCTCGTGCGGAAAGCGCACTCTGGACAAAATCGGTGCGTTCTCTCAACTGCGCCACTCTCTCCGCAGAGGCTTGCGTTGTATCTGCTATCAAGGCAACGACTATGGAAAGTCCAGCCATTAGCCACAATACAGCGGCAAGGGCAAACCCATGCGATGTATTTTTTTTGGGGAGGCTCTTGGTCACTGTGATTCCAATCCGAATGCTTGGGTAAGAGATCGGTTGGCTGGACTGAGGGGGCCTTCATACGCAGCCATTCGCATTAAATTGCGCCGCCCGTCTGTCGATTTCACGGCTACAGCAGATGGCATAGGACGGAGGCTGTTTGTGCCGTCTGGTGGCCAGTGAGTGTGTTCTGCTGCAAGGTGATCTACAAAGCGGAACTCCACCCGACCCTCAAAACGTGCCAATCTAATGGGCTGTATTTGCTCGTTTCCCAGGGTGGTTGGGGGGACAAGTAATAAATCGCTGAACTGCTCGGAATCTTTGGATGGCTTGAGGACCAGCTTGAATGGATGTGCTATTCCAGGTTGGTTTTCTGGCACGGCTAATGACACCGCTTCTATGCTTTCATGGCTGCCTTTGAATGCCTTTTCTCTCGTCGGGTCAATAACCATGTTCCCAACTAAATCGTAGAGTGCCCTCGATTGAGACCATCGTGCAGGAAATCCATTGCTTTGCTCGGAGCTGATTCTGAGTATTTGGGAAATCTGATTGAAAGCCCCGGAAAGAATCGCGACAGTAAAGCTTAAGATAACTACCGTCACTAGCAACTCGATCAGAGTGAGCCCCTTTGATTTTTGCTTGGATTGAGGCTTTTTCATTGCACAGGTGCGCCAAAGATGCTTGTGCTGCCACCACTGACTTGGCGATATCCTGCAAGCTGCATTTTGAATTGCCCCCATTTTTGGCTCTCTGATTCACGAGTTAACTGAACATCTAGTTCATACAACGACACCTCGTACTTTGCGGGGTTGCCGAGTGCTGTCATGGTTCTTGAGGGGCCCTTGATGAGTGAAGAAGTCCAGGAAATTTTGTAACCCCTCATATCCACAGTATCAATAGGCCTCTCTTGTGGATTTATTGATCTTAGATAATCCATGGCCTCGTTCTGTGCTATGAGGAAGGATTCTTCGGTTTTAATTTTGTTCAGCGCGATCAGGCTCTGGTCTAGCCAGGTGAATGCAACCGAGGCTCCGATACTAAGTATGACTAGCGCGGCTAGTACCTCAAGAAGACTGATTCCTTTCTGTGAATTTTTTTGGGGAAAGGTTGAAGTGGATAAATCACTCATGAAGGTGCGCGCTCGGTTGCCTGTACTGAGATGTCGCAGTTTTCTGAATTGATGAAAAGAGAGATCGTTGTTTTTTTCGATGATTCGAATTTGATAATTCCTCGCTCACATGAACCAAACGCTCTCACCCTTAAAACTTGGTTCTCTGCTAGCCGCCATCCTGTGGGCAATTCGATTGCAGGCTTTCCATCGGGAAGTGTTTGATTGAGCGTACTGTTATCAATGTCTACGTTGATGCCCATCAGAGCGGAGCGTGCGTACAGTTTTTGCAATAATGTTGCTAACTCTGCAGCTTTGGCCCGCTCTTCAGTGTTGTTAAACCAACGTTCGAAATTGGGCAAAACCACCGCCGATAGAAGTGCAAGCAGTACAAGGACTGCCATCATTTCTATTAATGTAAACCCTCTGAGGATAGAGTTGCGCGTTTTATTTTGCCATGATATCGGCATTCAATCCCTCGCCGTCTGGTTTTCCATCTGCTCCGAGTGAGATGACGGCAAAAGCCTTTCCGTTAGGGCCGGGCGTAACTATTTTGTAGGGGTTATTCCAGGGGTCAACTGGAATTTGACCTTCCAAATAGGGACCTTTCCAGGTTGCTTTGACGTTTGTGTCTTCGGGTTCTTTTGTGAGCCACTGAAGAGCGGTTTCGCCTTCTGGTAATGTTCCAATATCGAGGCGCATGATTTGAAGTGCGCTCTCAATCATCTTGATTTGAACTTGAGCCGTTTGTACCTTGCTGGAGTCAACTTTTCCAAAAATTCTTGGGCCTACCAATCCGGCAAGAAGGCCAATAATTACCATGACTACTAGCATCTCCAGTAGTGTAAATCCTAAATTTTTAGATCTTGCAAGATGGCGTTTAAGGTGTGTCATGGTCAGTGTTTAATTAAATTACATTGGTTAGACTGGTGATGGCCAGCATTACGCTAATCATAATGCCGCCAAGCAGAACAGATACCAGAAGAATCGTGACAGGCTCCAAGAGAATGAGGAACTGTTTCATACTTTGCTGCGCATAAGTTCTGTGCATCTGTGCTAGCGAGGCCGTGGTGTGCGCGAGCTTGCCCGATTGTTCTCCGACGCGTATGAGATTAAGGCCTACAGCATCCAAAAAATGGTGTGCCTGCATGGATCCCGCTAAAGATTGCCCCGCCTTCACATCTCTACAAATGAGCTCAGCTTTATGTCTCCAGCTTCTGCCGGATAAAGAATTTTCAGAGTGCCGCAGTGCTTCTAGCAACGGGACATGATGCTCCAGGAGTACTGCGAACATACTTCCCCAGCGAGCAAGTTCAACATGGCTGATCCATTTTCCCAGGATGGGGAGATTGCTTGATATCTCCCATAGTTGATCTCTTATTTTTTGCTTGGAGATGATGAAAAAAAATCCACCAGCAGCCAAGGCAAAGCTGACGGCCGCCAAAATTTTGTTGTTCACCAGCCATAATCCGCTTTGCAAAACCCAGCGAGAGAAAATGGGTATATCGGCCTTCGGGTTTGTGAGAATGTTGGCAAATTTTGGCACTACAAAAATGAAAACAACAAGTGTAGCCAGAAGACCGCTAGCGATCAGCACCATCGGATAGGTTAGGGCGTTCCGTGTCTCTCTGCGAAAGGATGCGTCTGCTTCCATTTGTTGCGATGCTGATTGAATCGAAGCTCCTAATTTCCCTGTTTCTTCCCCGGCACGAACTAGTTCGTGAACGTAGGCTGGTAATTTGAGCCCGCTTTCTTTCAGGGAAGACGCTAGGCTCAAGCCAGAGCGGAGGTTCTTATAAGTCGCATGCAGGGAGGCTCCAATTGGACGAGTCTCGTGTCCTTGGGCAATGTTGAGTAATGCGTCGGCTAGTGGAATGCCCGCGTTTAACAGTGTTGATAATTCTTGAACACAAATTAAAAGCTCTTCTTGAGAGATATTTTTATGATTTTGCTCTTGGCTTCCGCTTGGGGTGAAAGAAGTTTTTGAAGAATTTGCAGCTCCTGTTGCTGAATTGGAGGTAATTGCCTCGAGTGAGAAAACAGTCAAGCCTTTTTTTGAGAGAACTTGTAGTGCATTATCTGTTGTTGGAGCTTCTAAAGTTCCTCGGCTTTGCTTTCCTTCAGCGCTAAGAGCTTGATACTTGAATAGTGGCATGGCTGAATTTATCCAATGGACATCACTTCATGCATGGTTGTAATTCCGCTGCACACTTTCAGCAAGCCATCTTGGTTCATTGAGCGAATGCCTTTTTCTCTTAGTTTTTGAATAATTTCTGTTTCGCTTGTTTTTGCAAGGATCTCTTGTCTTATTGTGTCGTCGACGTCGAAGAGTTCGTACACGGCAATTCGCCCCAGATAGCCAGTATGGAGGCAGGATTCGCAGCCTATTGGCTTTTGTGGGTGTAAGCTGAGCAGATTTTGTTGATTGATTTTTTGACTATTCCACTCGTTGAGCGCATCCTCTAAAAGAGTTTTTTGTGCGATATCTATGTCATCATGCGGTTGACTGCAGTGAGGGCAAATGCGCCTAACCAGTCGTTGTGCCATGATGCCTCTCAAACTGGATGCGAGAAGGAAGCGTTCAACTCCCATGTCGCTTAATCTGGTGATTGCGCCAGCTGCACTGTTCGTGTGAAGTGTGGAAAATACAAGGTGCCCTGTAAGTGCTGATTGCACCGCAATTGCAGCTGTTTCTTGGTCGCGAATCTCGCCGATCAAAATAACGTCAGGATCGTGTCTCAATATGGATCTTAGTGCGGAGGCAAACGTATATCCAATTTCGGAATTGACTTGGAGTTGTGTAATGCCTGCTAATTTGTACTCAACGGGGTCTTCGATGGTTATTATCTTTTTTAAACCATCGTTTCCTAGGTCTAAGGCCGTGTAGAGTGTCGTTGTTTTTCCTGAGCCGGTTGGGCCAGTCACAAGAATAATTCCATTAGGGGTTTCAATCCATTTTTGAAATTTTATGCTGTGATCGGGGAGCATGCCAAGATCGCCCAAGTCATAGTTGGGGCGGTCTTGTCTTAGTAGGCGCATTACAACTGACTCGCCGTTTGTGCCGGGCAATATAGAGACTCGGACATCAAAAACTTCCCCGTGTATTCTGGCTGTCAATCTTCCATCTTGTGGCAGGCGCCTTTCGGAAATGTCTAACTGAGCAAGTATTTTTATTCGGCAGATGGTTGCATCAAATTTTTCATCGCTAAATTTTTGAAGTTCCCGCATAACTCCATCAACTCTGACTCTGGCAGCAAAATAATATTCTCCTGGCTCAATGTGAATATCTGATGCTCTGCGCGTGACAGCTTGACTGAGGAGGCTGTTCACTAGCTCAACAATTGGGCCTTCCTCTGCCAATTCTCTCAAGTGAGCAAGATCTCCGGTGGAATTAAGGTTTTTGTTACCATGCGCCTTAACTGCCGAGAGAATATTTTCTATATCTGTGGGTCTTGCAATGCTCCAGATTAGTTCTTTGCTCAATTCACTTGATTTGCTTTGAAAGAGCTCTTTGGTGCTTCTGCTAGGCATGTCACATGTACAGCAGTGGATGTCTTTTTCTGATGTCCATGTAACGATTCTTTGGGACTCAAGCCAGCTTGTTTTAATGCGTAGGTACTCAGAGGTTTTTGATATGTCTTGCTCGAGCGCTGAAAGCTCCTCAAACCTGACAAGTGGCCACCCGGTATATGCGGCCAGAGCATCGGTAAGTGCCTGCTCAGCAACCATTCCAGTCCTGCTGGCAATTGCTGCAGCCGATTCTTGTTTCTGGTATGTGAGGCTATGTAATTGTTGTGCTCCTTTTTCGTCAACCAGTCCTCTGGCTTGAAGAAAATCAATAAACCGTTGCTTTTGTGGGGGCTGGGGATTCATTTTTTTGCCACTCCTGTCGGCGTGCCGATTTTTATTTCTCGTTGAAGCCCGTAGTATTTTCCGTTGGAGCGAGCCACCAGCAGAATAGATTGGGTTTTTATGAGGTTCAAGAGCAGTGTTATTTCAGGGAGGCTATTCTGTGTAAGGAATACTGACGCAAGCAAGCTGCTGCCCGCTTCAGGCTGTTGGCCGAGGCTCAGAAGCCAAATACCATCAGTATTTGGCATGGTGCTTGTAATTTTTATGCGAGTTGCCCCTGGTGCTGCTATGTCTGGAAATTCCAGCAATATGTCGTTGCCGCTTTCAAGGGCGTTAAAGTTGGTGGGTGGGCGCAATGTGGATAAAAATTCATCAACCTTTTTTGCTGAGGCCCCGCTGGGAAGCGTGATGTTGGATTTTTGTGGCTGTGCGGCAGGTTGATTTTGTGCGTGCGCGCAAGTGCTAATTGTTAGTGCGAAAAACAAAATGAATGAGCACCAGTTTTTTTGATTTGATTTAGTCATTTTTACATTGTGGCACTGGCAGTTTTGATGGTTTTAGGAGTGGAATGGGTCTTGTTTGTCTGCGGATCATCCTTTGGCATGCACATTCCCCGCTTCTGCTAACCTATGAACCCTCAGATGCTTCAATCGATGAGTGTGTAGTGAACGTAATAGACGTCATTTGCCTTGGCAAGTGCGTGGTGTTGGTGCTGTTGGGCCTTGCTCAAGATCACTGGCTCATGGATTGGCCAGTGCTCTTGCGTGAGGATTGATGAGTGCATCATGTGGAGTGGCCGGAGAATAGCCCCGCATCAAGATGACCGCGCTGCTGCGGCAATGGACGGTTGTCTGTGGCTCATCGCGTTGTGATCCAGTGTTTGCCTTGGGCTCAATGCCGAAGTTCATGTATTTTCCCCTATTGGCTCTGCGATTGGTCTTATCCACAAAGGTTCCTGGTGAAGGGGCGTCCTTGGGCGCCTGTAAGTTTGTTGTTGATGTCAAGGCCGGACTATGATTTGTGACTCTCGGGCCTCTAAAGCGGCGCGTCCTCAGAACGATGTCGTTATTTCCATAGTCAGCCATGGCCATGGCCGAATGATTGCGCATCTGCTGTCAGATCTCGCTTCGCAGTGCGCTGGTCAAGATTGTTCAATCAGTAGGGTCGTGGTGACACTCAACATCCCCGAGCCCTTGCCGCGACTGACTGGTTGGCCGTTTAAGGTTGAATTGGTGCATAACAAAAAGCCACGAGGATTTGGTGCGAACCACAACAGTGCGTTGGCAGCATCCAGCGAGTCATTTCTGTGTGTGTTGAACCCAGACATTCGGTTTCTTCCAGGCGAGCATGTGATTCATACGCTCATTGAAACCGCAGGCAGGCAAGAGGTGGGTATTGCTTATCCAATGCAAGTGGATGAGGCTTGTGCCCCTCAGGATTGCGAGAGGGCCATACCCACACCATGGGCGCTTTTTCTGCGCTATACGGGTTCAAAACGCGTGGAACAGGTAGATTGGGTCAATGCAGCATGTCTTGTGCTTCGTCGTAACGTATGGGAGCAGCTCGCTGGCTTTGACGAAGGCTACTTTATGTACTGTGAAGATGTGGACTTATCTTTGCGTGTGCGTTTGGCGGGCCTGACGATACAACGTGCGGAAGTCAAGGTGTGTCACGCGGGGCAAAGAGATAGCCGCAAAAGTTTGAAACATTTTCGGTGGCATGTCGCTAGTCTGCTTCGACTGTGGAGCTCTCCAGTTTTTTACAAGGCCAGCCGATTGTTACAGCCTATTCCTGATGGCCGGCATAGGATCTAACCGTAATGATCTGGATATCTTTGATCGCTTTCTTTGTTTCAATGATCACAGCTGCGGCTGTAGTGCGCTGGGCGCGCGCCCATGCACTGAATTATGGTGCGGGGATGCCTCAGCGTTTTCACTTGGGTAACGTGCCTCGCTTGGGGGGCTTAGCGGTTTTGCTTGGGCTGGGCAGTAGCTGGTTACTGGGTTGGGTGCAGGCAGAGTGGGGGGACCCAGGCTCACTGAAGCTAGGCTCTTCATTGATTTTCTGGTGGCTGGCTATATTGCTACCCGCTGCACTGGGTGGAATTGTCGAAGACATGACTCAGCGCTTGGCAGTTCGGTATCGCCTTTTTCTAACTGCTCTGTCTAGTTCTGTTGCAGTGTGGGGGCTTGGACTTACCTTGCCACGGCTCGGATTACCTTGGCTTGACGTAATTTTGGTGTGGGTGCCTTGGCTGGGCTTGGTGATTGTTCTATTGGCAGTGGCAGGTCTTCCGCATGCTTTCAATATTATCGATGGCTACAACGGCTTGGCCGGCATGGTGGCTGTTATTGTCTGCTTGGCTTTGGCGCACGTGGCCCTACAAGTGGGAGACCGGGCACTGGCGGCGCTGTTGGTATCCACTGCAGCGGCTACAGCGGGCTTTCTGGTATGGAACTATCCACGCGGCATGCTGTTTGCGGGGGACGGCGGCGCTTATATCTGGGGTGTGGTGATTGCGTTGGCCAGCATCTCCCTAGTGCAGCGCAACGCTGAGGTGTCACCGTGGTTCCCCATGCTGCTGCTGATTTACCCTGTATGGGAAACGATTTTTTCCATTTACCGCAAGGCGGTGCGTGGCGTATCTCCCGGCGTGGCTGATGCTTTGCACTTCCATCAACTCATCTATCGCCGCATTGTCCGAGGCGTTTTTCACGATGACGAGTCCCGCCGGGTGTTGATGCGCAACAACCGCACCTCGCCGTACCTCTGGGGATTCACGCTGTTGACCGTGGTGCCCGCGGTGCTGTTCTGGAACAACACGTGGTTGCTGATGGGCTTTTGCTGTCTGTTCGTGATCAGCTACGTGTCTGCGTACCTGGCCATCGTGCGCTTCAAGGTGCCCTCCTGGCTACGCCATTGAAAGCGTTTTACGGGGCCACCGTTGGTTATCTGGTGAGTGTGGTCCAGGCCTGCGTGAGGTGTTTGACCAGATCCTGAGGGCGGTGCACCAGCGCATAGCCTTGTGCCCCAAACAGCATGGGCAGGTACTGGTGGGCTTCGTGGTCAATGGTGACGCAAAATGGAATCAGCCCTGCGGCCCGTGCTTCCTGAATGGCGTGGCGGGTGTCTTCCAAGCCGTAACGTCCTTCGTACACATCAATGTCATTGGGCTTGCCATCCGTCAGCACCAGCAGCAGGCGCTGGCGCTCAGGGCGGGCCGATAGCCGTTGGGTGGCATCGCGCAGCGCTGCGCCCATGCGGGTGTAGAAGCCGGGTTTCAAGGCGCCAATGCGGGTGTGTATCGCGTCGCTCCAAGGTTCATGGAAGCCCTTGATGTGCTGGATGCGCACATGCTGTCTGCGCACGGAGCTGAACCCCAAAATCTCAAAAGCGTCGCCCGTGCCTGACAGTGCAGAGCCAAAAACGTACAGAGCTTCGCGAATGACATCAATCACGCGGGCATTTGACGTTGCGTAAGCGTCCGTGGACAGCGAAAGATCCGCCAGCAGCAGGGTCGCCAAGCTCCGTTCCGTTCGTTGACGATGGGCGTACACCGGAGGCGTGTCGCTGTGGATGTTGCCGCCGCAGGCTTCGCTTTGGAAGCGTACCCATGCATCGATATCGATCTCGTCTCCACTGACCTGGGCTTTATGCCAGCGTGGTGCTGCTTGCAATATCTCCAGACGTCGGCGCACGCGGCGTGCCGTGGCTTGCAGATGCGCTGGGGGGCGATAGGGTTCTCCGGTGCGGGCCACCACGCACTGCAGCGCGCAGTAGTCGGGCCGCAGTTCGTTGCGGCGCCAGTCCCATTCTGGGGTTTTGGTCCCCGGCCCCAAGGGCAGATCGTCCGCGCTGGCGCTGGGCAAATCCAGGTCAAAGCGTACGCGAGATGCAGTGGTTTGTTCCGACCGGGCCAGTGACAAGGTGTCCATGTCGTTGGCTGCGGCCGAAGCGTTGTCATCCGCAGAGTCGTCCGTGCCGCGATCCAGGCGTACCAGTTCACTCCAGCTCGTCAGAGAGTCCGTCTTGGCGGCCAGAAGCATGGCGTTGCGCGATGGCTGGTGCTTGACATTGCGAGCGCGGCGGCGGTGCGCATCCAGAGGGGAGGGGGCGGGCTCTTCTTCCGATGTGCCGTTGGATGGTGTGGGCGTGGCGGCTGGCTCTGCTCCTCCCCCCGTTTCGCAGGCGTTCAGCCACAGCCACACGGGCGCGACTTCGCGCGGAGTCACGAACAAGGCCGTGTGTTCTTCCCCGCGCAGGGCAGCCTGTACTGCTGCTTCCCAGGGGACATCCTTGGCGCGCAGGCTGCTGAGCAGAGGGCGCTGTGCCAAGTGCGCAGCCGTCAATCGGTGGTGGCGTTCACGTAGCCCTGCGAACCGCTGCAGTGCGCGTGCGGTAGCGGCACGGTTATCGGCAATCCAGTCGCCCGTAGGTTCAAAAACAGAGGCCAGTGCAGCAAGCCAGAGGTACAGGTCGCGGTTCAACTCTACAGAGTCGAATACGCTGATGACGGGGGGCAGCGCGAGTGTCTGTGCATCCAGTTCCGGCATGGCGCTGCGCAGGCCCGAGCCTGCCACTTTTTGAAGCCAATGCCGTGGGCCACCGTGACGGCTGGCCGCTACTGGTGTCACTCGCACGGCTGCGTCGCCCCCGCCTGCACGGTAAAGCAGCGATATGCTGCGCTGCATGTCTTTCAGGGCCACTTGCACATGGGTGCGCTGCGGCTCTGCCAGATGGGTGATGGCGCGGTGCCACCATTGGCCAATCCACTCTTCCATCAAGAGGCTCCATCGCGCCGTTGGCGCAGCGTTTCTTTCACGGCATCCAGTCCAATCTTCCACTCCAGGGTGGGCGTGCGTCCTTGCTGCCCTTGGGTGGCATCGCAGGCAGTGAGGCACTGGCCACACTGCACGCAAGAAAACATCATGCGCTTGATATTGCGCGGATGCAGGCGCATGGGGCATCCGTGGTCGCAGGCGCTGCCACGGGGGCTGTCGCAAGTACGGCATTCACGGGCCCGGTCTCTGGCGAACGAGACGACCATGCCCTTGGGGTTGGCCATCCAGGCCAGGCTTTGAAACAGGCCCACCGCGCAGCCAAATCGGCAAAACAGGTGCCGCGCCAGGGTGAACTCCAGCGTGAAGACCAGTGTGCCTATCGCCAGAAACCGCATCTGGTTGGAGGTGAGCGTGCCGTGCCAGAGGTTGCCCCAGATTTCGGCTGGGGGCAGCAGGTAAGTGAGCAGGGTGATTGCCCAGGCAAAGCCACAGACGAGGCAGGCGGTCAGAAAAAGAGGCCACCAGCGCGCGTTGGGTTGGCGTGTGGCGTGGGGGGTGGGGGAGTTGTCCCAGATGCTGAACTTGCCCGTTGCGCGGTGCAGCAGGTCGTTCAGAGTTTCCACCATCGAAAAGTGGGGGCACAGCCAGCCGCAATACAAGCGACCATAGCGGTAGGCAATGCCCAGGAAGATGGCGATCAAACCCAGGGCGGGCAGAAAGCCGCGCCAAAGAATGGCCCAGCCCGTCTGCACTGCCGTGGCTTCACCGCGCAGGAAGGCATCAATGCCCAAAGACCAGCGCATGCCAAGAACCCACAACTGCGTTTCGTTGAGATCGAAGCGCAAAAGGTTCAGGGCTGGCGCCAACAAGAAGAGCGCCATGAAAGAGCCTTGCAGCCACCTTCTGCGGCGCTGAAGGGGAATCCCGCTCCACAGCGCATGCAGTCCGGCAGGCGCTGTGTGGCACTCCGTGGGAGTGCCGCCGGGAGGCTCGGTTTCAGTCCTCATCACCCACCACCGCACGCACCACCTCATCCAGTGCGAGGACGGTGTCCAGGTCATCGCTCAGCGCATCTACGACAGCGGCACGGCAGGCCTGGCGCAAGCCCATTCCGGCAGAAGCCAGCCGGGCTGCCATGACCAGCAGGCGGGTGCTGGCAGTCTCTTCCAGGTCGTGATCCGTCAGCCTGCGCAGCGCTTGGGCCAGTTGCACCAGCCGCGCCGCCACGGCGGGTGACGCGCGTCCCTCTTTTTCAAGAATGCTGCGCTCCACGGCGGGGGCAGGGTAGTTCAGCGTCAGCGCGGTGAAGCGCTGGCGTGTGCTGGGCTTCAGCCCCTTGAGCAGGTTTTGATAGCCTGGGTTGTAGGAGATGACCAGCATGAATTCTGGCGGCGCCTTGAGCTGCTCACCCGTACGCTCGATGGGCAGAATGCGCCGGTCGTCTGCCAGCGGATGCAGCACCACCGTGGTGTCCTTGCGGGCCTCCACCACCTCGTCCAGATAGACGATGGCGCCCTCGCGCACAGCCCGTGTGAGCGGGCCATCCGCCCACACGGTGCTGCCGTTGCCAATCAGGTGACGCCCCACCAGGTCGGCGGCGCTCAGATCATCGTGGCATGACACGGTGATCAAAGGCCGCCCCAGGCGCGCCGCCATGTGCTCGACGAACCGCGTTTTACCGCAGCCTGTAGGGCCCTTGATGAGCAGAGGCAGCTGCTGTGCGTGGCACTGTGCAAACAGGGCGCACTCGTCGCCTTGCTCCGCATAGAACGGCAGGCTGCTGCTTGCAGCTTGGGCTGCCGTGGCGGCTTCGCGCTGGAGGGTGGGGGTCGTCGTCATGGTCAGGCCCGTTGCAAGCGTGTGCTCACGCCAAGGGACAGGCCTTCTTCATCTGCGGCAGGGCCGATAAAGAAGCTGCTCAGGTAGGCCAGCAGGCCCAGCAGGAACATCACGCCGCCTGCCACACGCACCCAGTAGAAGAACACCAGCTGGTCTTGCGTGGCCATGAAAGGCATGGCACCGGTGGTGGGCATGCGTTGCAGCCACACTTGCAGGATGCCAGCGCCGCTCAGGGCCAGCACCATCACGGCCATACCAATGCTCATGATCCAGAAGCTCCACATTTCCACACGCTGTGCACGCAGGGGGTTGGCTTCACGGCCACGCAGAATGGGCATGGCGTAGCTGATGATGGCAAGCACCACCAGAACGTAGGCGCCGTAGAAGGCCAGGTGTCCGTGGGCTGCGGTAACTTGCGAGCCGTGGGTGTAATAGTTGACGGTGCTGAGGGTGTGGATGAAGCCCCACACGCCAGCGCCCAGGAAGCCGATCACTGCAGTGCCCACTGCCCACAGCACAGCGGCCTGGTTGGGGTGTTCACGGCGGCGGCGTTGCACCATGTTGAAGGCGAACAGCGTCATCATGAAGAAGGGGATGGGCTCCATGGCTGAGAACACGCTACCCACCCAGTGCCAGTAGCCTGGCAGACCGATGAAGTAGAAGTGGTGGCCTGTGCCCAGAATGCCGGTGATCAGCGCGAAGGCCACGATCATGTACATCCACTTGTCGATCACTTCACGGTCCACGCCAGTGGTCTTGACCAGCACGAAGGCCAGCAAAGAGGCCATGATCAGCTCCCAGGTGCCTTCCACCCAGAGGTGCACCACAAACCACCAGTACATCTTGTCGCGCACCAGGTTGCTGGGGTTCACAAAGCTGAACAGGAACATCAGCGCCAAACCCCACAGGCCCATGAGCAGCACCATGGAGATGGCGGTCTTGCGGCCCTTGAGCACGGTCATGCTGATGTTGAAGAGGAAGCCCAGCGCCACCACCACAATGCCGAGCTTGGTCGGCAGGGGTTGCTCCAGGAACTCCCGGCCCATGGTGGCCAGCAGGTCGTTGCCCGTCATTTCGGCCAGCTTGGCGTAAGGCACTAGCAGGTAGCCGAGGATGGTGGCGGCGCCAGCTGCCAGGAAGACCCAGAACAGCACTTTGGCGAACAAGGGGCTGTACAGCTCGGTCTCGCTCTCTTCGGGCACCATGTAATAGGCAGCGCCCATGAAGCCGAACAGCAGCCACACAATCAGCAGGTTGGTGTGAACCATGCGGGCGATGTTGAAGGGGATCGCCGGGAACAAGAAGTCACCGATGACGTATTGGAGGCCCAGCGACAGACCGAAGACGATCTGGCCAGTGAACAGGCCCAGTGCGGCAATGAAGTAGAGCTTGGCTACCGCCTGCGACTGGTATTTGATGGTTGCGGGTTGCATAGGATGATCCTGAAGGGTTGGATATGACATCGCGTGAGGCGCAGGCGCTCACCCTTCGATGTTGGGAGGCCACTTCTCGGTGTTGATGCCGTTCGACCAGCGCAGGAACTCCACGAGATCGTTCAGTTGATCGTCGGTGAAGTTGAACTGCGGCATCTGACGGCGACCGGGGGTATTCGTCGGCATGGCCTTGATCCATCCCTTGATGAAGTCGGGGCCGCGGCGCTCATACACATTGCCCAGCTCTGGGGCGAAGTAGGCGCCTTCGCCCAGCAGCGTGTGGCAGCCGATGCAGTTGCGCGTTTCCCAGAGGTGCTTGCCGCGCACGACGGCCGGGGTCAATTCCGCGGATTTGGATCGCTCGGGAATCTTGGTTTCGGTGTGAAAGATCAGCGCCGCAAAAAGTAGTACGAAGAACGTGGTGCCTCCGTAGAAGATGTTGCGCGCCATCTGGCTGGTGAAGCCTTGGCTCATGGTGGGTTACCTCTCTGTAGTGGGACGAGGGATACGGTACTGATCTCTCACAGGTCCGGGGTTGATTTCTCTCAATAAGATTCATTTTGTGTGAATCTTTGTTTATCATACCCACACTCGAACGCCAAATCCAGCCTCTGTTACTTCTTCAAAGTGGCTGGCTGGCGCGTCACCTAGCGGTTTACGCACCTTCTGTTGCGCAGAAGCGTGACCCATCCATGGGGAGTTCCCGGTGCCATCCATTCCATTGCCGCACGCTCCAGAGTCCGCGCCGCGCTTGCGCGGCGACCTGGGGGTGTGGCTGATCATCCTGGCCGAGTTGTTGACCTTCGGCATCTTCTTTGTGTCGTACGCGTTTGCGCGCAGCCGCGATGTGGCGGGCTTCAACGCAGCGCAGGCCACGCTCGACCTGCATTCCGGCGCGTTCAACACCGTGCTGCTGATCACGGGCAGCTGGTGCGTGGCCCGTGCCGTGCAGGCGGTGCGTAGCGATGCGCGCCGCGCCGGCCTGCGCTGGTTGCTGGCTGCGATGGCTTGCGGAGCAGGCTTTGGCGTGGTGAAGCTGGCTGAATACGCGGCCAAGCTGAACCAGGGCATCGACCTGACTTCCAACACCTTCTACACGCTGTATTTGATGCTCACCGCATTCCACTTCCTGCACGTGGTGGTGGCCATGCTGGCGCTGGGCTACCTGGCGCTGCGCTTGCAACGCGGCGCCTACGGCAGCCACGACAGCCATGCCATGGAGACCGGCGCTGCGTTCTGGCACATGGTCGATTTGCTGTGGATCGTGCTGTTTCCGCTGGTCTATGTATTGCGCTGAGATGGCTGCGAAGGAGAAAGCTGTGCACGAAACCCGCTGGTTGAATGCTGCCTGGGTGCTGCTGTTGGCCGCCACCGCCATCACCTATGTTCTGGGGGAGATGGGCCTCGTGTCGCAAGCAGGAGGCTGGTTCCTGGCAGGTCTGGGTGTCTTGACTGTGGTCAAGGGCGTCGTAGTCATCCAGGTGTTTTTGGAGATGCGCCATGCCCCCGCGCTGTGGCGCTGGCTGCTGCTGGGGTGGCTGGCGTTGGTGATCGCTCTGGTAGCGCTGGCCTACCTGTTGGGGCGGACGTGAGGTTCTCGGACGAAGCCCCTGCCGCCGCATAGATTTGCTGGCGATTTTTGGGGCGCTGGCCAGATCAGCCCCTGGGTGGATGGGCTTGCGCGCGCCAGCCTTCCGGGCGGGCGTGAATGCGGCACAATTTGCGCCTCATTGTTTTCACCGGATGGCACGCCTCCATGACCGACCTTCTTTCGATTGCCCCCCGCGACAAGGCTGAAATTCTGGCCCAGGCGCTGCCCTACATTCGCAAGTTCCATGGCAAGACCATGGTCATCAAGTACGGCGGCAACGCCATGACCGACCCCGCCCTGCAGGCCGACTTTGCCGAAGACGTGGTGCTGCTCAAGCTGGTGGGCATGAACCCGGTGGTGGTGCACGGCGGCGGCCCGCAGATCGAAACGGCCCTCAACCGACTGGGCAAGAAGGGCCAGTTCATCCAGGGCATGCGCGTGACCGATGCCGAAACCATGGAAGTGGTGGAATGGGTGCTGGCCGGTGAAGTGCAGCAAGACATCGTGGGCCTGATCAACCAGGCTGGCGGCAAGGCCGTGGGCCTGACCGGGCGTGACGGCGGCATGATCCGCGCGCGCAAGCTCAAGATGGTGGACAGCAAAGACCCCAACATCGAACACGATGTGGGCCAGGTTGGCGACATTGTCTCCATCGACCCCAGCGTGGTGAAGGCGCTGCAGGACGACGCCTTCATCCCCGTTATCAGCCCCATTGGCTTTGGCGAAAACAACGAGAGCTACAACATCAACGCCGACGTGGTGGCCAGCAAGCTGGCCGAAGTGCTCAAGGCCGAGAAGCTGATGCTGCTCACAAACACCCCCGGCGTGCTCGACAAGGCCGGCAACCTGCTGACCGACCTGACAGCCCGCCGCATCGACGAGCTGTTTGCCGACGGCACCATCTCGGGCGGCATGTTGCCCAAGATTGCGGGCGCGCTGGACGCCGCCAAGGCCGGTGTGAACGCCGTGCACATCATTGATGGCCGCGTGCCGCACGCCATGCTGCTCGAAATTCTGACCGAGCAGGCCTACGGCACCATGATCCGGTCGCACTGAGCGCGGACGCACCATGCGCCTGCTTCTGGTCGAAGACGATGTGATGGTGGCCAGCGGCATCAAGCTGGGGCTCACCGATGCGGGCTATGCCGTGGACTGGGTGGGCAGCGGCGAGCGGGCTGAGGATGTGCTGCGCAACGAATCGTTCGATGCCGCCATCATCGACATTGGCCTGCCGGGCATGGATGGGCTGGAGCTGACCCGGCGCCTGCGCCGCCCCGACATGCCCAGCCGAAGCATGCCGGTGCTTATCCTGACCGCGCGCGATGCCCTGCATGACCGGGTGCAGGGGCTGGACCTGGGGGCTGACGACTACATGGTCAAGCCCTTCGAGCTGCCCGAACTGCTCGCACGCCTGCGTGCGCTGCTGCGGCGCTCACAGGCCTCCACCACGGCGGTGCTCAGCTTTGGACCGCTGGAGCTGGACACCGCAGGCCGCCGTGCCTGCGCCCGCGTGGACGGGGTGGAGCACGTCATTGAGCTCGGGCCGCGCGAATGGACGGTGCTGGAGTACCTGCTCATCCACGCCCCCAAGCCCGCCAGCAAAGACAAGCTCTTGCAGGCCTTGACGGGCTGGGACAAGGAAATCACGCCCAACGCGGTGGAGGTGTATGTCTCGCGCCTGCGCGGCAAGCTGGAGCCGCACGGCGTGGCACTGCGCTCCATCCGGGGCTTTGGCTACCGGCTGGAACTGGCGCAGCAGGCCTGAAGCCGAGGAGGACTGCCCATGCCAGCACACCGTGAAGCCTGTTCGTGTCGGCATGGTGGCGCAGCGCTTCACGGCCGCTGCGTTCCTTGAGTGGACGTCGCCATATGTATGCCCACAGGCCAAGCCCCGCACCTCTCCTTGGTTTGACCGGTATGACCTCTGACTTGCGCAACCGCCTGCTGTTGCTGCTGGTGCTGCCGCTGTGCGTGCTGGCCCTGGTGGGCGTGTGGATGGACTACCGCTCGGCCGACGACGCAGCCAGCCGGCACGACCAGCGCCTGCTGCGCCTGCTCCCGGCGCTGGCCGACTCGGTGGTGGCGCCCTCCATTCATGAACATGGCGCGCCCCTGCTGCTGCTGGCTCCGCCGGTGGAAGATTTTCTGCGCCAGAACGCCGGGTTCGCGGGCTACAGCGTGCGTGACGCCGATGGCCAGTTGCTGCTGGGGGATGAGTGGGTGGATGGCGTGGTCCCCACCACCGCGCAGCCTGAATTCCATAGCCTGGAATATGGCGGCGTGACGTACCGGGTGGCGGTGCAGCGCGGGCGCACCGGGGCTGGGGAGCTGGTGGTGGCGATTGCCGATGGCTCAGACCCTCGCCAGCAATGGGCTCAGCAGCTGCTCTTGCGGGTGCTGCTGCCCAACCTGGTGCTGGTGGCTGCCGCCGCGCTGGCCATCCACTGGGCCGTGGGCCGGGCTTTCAAGCCTTTGGTGGACTTGGCCGAGGCGGTCGAGCACCGTTCGCCGCGCGATCTCAGCCCCATCGACGAAAGCGCCTCGCCCACCGAGGTGCGTCCACTGGTGCATTCGCTCAACCGCCTGTTTGCCCTGGTCAACGCGCAGGCAGAGGGGCAGCGCCGGTTTGTGGCCGACGCAGCCCACCAGTTGCGAACGCCGCTGGCAGGCCTGCAGGCACAGGTGGAAGCCTGGGCGATGATGGCCAAGGCGGCTGGGGCAGTGCAGGGTGATTCTGGTAATTTAGATAAAAAACTGCCTCTAGCGCCCGCCCATAAAGCGCAAGGCGCTATTGTTTTAGGAGTCGAGCAGATTGAGAAGCTGCGCAATGCCACCCGTCGCACTTCGCAGCTGGCGCACCAGTTGCTGGCCTTGTCGCGGGCCGATGAGCGCAGCATGGACGCGCAGCCGCTGCAACGCGTGGATCTGAAAGACCTGTGCGAGACGCTGCTGGAGAACTTCCTCGATGCTGCCACTGGCAAGGGTCTGGATCTGGGGCTGGAAGTGCAGCCGGTGCACGTCACTGGCCATGGCTGGCTGCTGCGGGAGTTGATGTCCAACCTGGTGGACAACGCCATCAAATACACCCCGGCGGGTGGGGTGGTCACCATGCGCTGCGGGCAGCGGCTGGTGCCATCGGGGGCATTGCGGGTGTACCTGGAAGTGGAAGACGACGGCCCGGGCGTGCCCGAGAGTGAGCGCTCCCGCGTTATGCAGCGGTTTTACCGCGTGCCCGGCGCGGTGGGCGAGGGCACGGGTTTGGGCTTGGCCATTGCCGACGAAATCAGCCGGGTGCACCGTGCAACGCTCACGCTGGACACGGGAGCGCATGGCCGAGGCCTGCGCGTGACGGTGCTTTTCCCCTAGTCATCGTGACCCAGCCGGAGTGCGGCTGTGGTGTACCGTCTGGCTGTGGGGGCTGCGCGCAGTCTCGCCGTCAAGGGCTGCGTTTGCAAACCATTTGCAAACCGACGGCGAACGGGTGTGCGAGAATCATTTGCACACAGGATTTACGCCCTGCCGCGCGCTTGAAGGTGCCCGGGTGTTCTTCCAGCCTACCGTGCTACCGGTCGCACTCCACCAGCCCGGGGCTCCGTCTACTTGGCCTGTGGGTCTTTCTCTTTGTTGTTTGCGCATGTCTGATACCTCGTCTCTGATTGAACCTGCCGACTCCGTTGACGCTGAAGAAGCGCCAGCGGCCCGCAAGCGGCCCAAGCCGGGCGAGCGGCGCGTGCAGATCCTGCAAGCGCTGGCGGCCATGCTGGAACAACCCGGCGCCGAGCGCATCACCACGGCCGCACTGGCTGCGCGCCTGTCGGTGAGCGAAGCGGCGCTGTATCGCCACTTCGCCAGCAAGGCGCAGATGTTCGAAGGGCTCATTGACTTCATCGAGCAATCCGTGTTCACGCTGGTGCAGCAGATCACCGGGCGTGACGTGCCTGCCCCCGACCAGCCTGCAGAAGTAGGGCTGCGCCAGGCCAGCCGCATCATTGCGCTGCTGCTGCAGTTTGGCGAACGCAACCCCGGCATGGTGCGGGTGATGGTGGGTGATGCGCTGGTGTTTGAGCATGAACGCCTGCAGCAGCGCATGAACCAGTTCTTTGACCGCATCGAGTCCACCCTGCGCCAATGCCTGCGCGCCAGCGGTTCAGAAACGCCCACCGTGCACGCCCAGGTGCAGGCCAGCGTGTTGACCTCGTTCGCGCTGGGACGCCTGCAACGTTTTGCGCGCTCGGGCTTTCGCCGCAACCCGACCGAGCACCTCGACGCCAGCCTGGCGCTGATGCTGCATTGATGGGCTTGCGTTAGATAGGGCGCAGCGCCCCGTCTGCCTTTCCTTCCAAGCCCCACGCTCACCGGTGTGGAGCTTTTTTTGTTGGGCGAGACCTGGGTGGGTGGCTCCGTGCTGGCGTTTTCCCTGCTGCACCGGGCGGGTGGGCGGCATAAACTGGTCACTGGGTTGACACGCGCCCCTGCGCGCGGCCCCGTTCGCGCTTCGGTGTCACGCAGGTGGCTGCAGAACAACAGGCTTTGGGTGTTACCTCTTTTTTTTGAGGGGGCTTTCGCCGAAGATCAAAAATGCTGCAAAATAGAACGAACGTTCGTTTTATTTGCACGCATGCCCGCCAAATCTGATTCTTCCGCTCCACGCGCCCCCCGCACCCGTGCCACCACTGGCCGGGCCATGCAAAAGGGCCCGCAGACCAAGGCGGCCATCGTTGAAGCCGCCCTGGGCCTGGCCACGCACATTGGTCTGGAGGGGTTGTCGATTGGCGCGTTGGCAGACATTACCGGCATGAGCAAGTCGGGCGTATTCGCCCACTTTGGCTCGCGTGAAGAGCTGCAGATTTCCGTCATCCGCGAATATCACACGCGCTTCGAGCAAGAAGTTTTCTACCCCGCCATGTCTTCGCCCCGCGGCATCGCGCGTTTGAGCGCGATGTTCGACAACTGGATGAAGCGCACCTCCATCGAAATCGACTCGGGCTGCATCTACATCAGCGGCGCTGTGGAGTTTGACGACCGCACCGGCCCTGTGCGCGATGCGCTGGCCAGCTCGGTCATGACCTGGCACGCCGCCATGCGCCGCGCCATCGAGCAGTGCAAGGACTGCGGCGAACTGCGTGCGGACACCAACGAAGAGCAGATGCTGTTCGAGATCCACGGCCTCATCCTGGCGCTGCACTACGAAGCCCGTTTCCTGCAAAACCCGGGCTCCATCGAACGGGCCGTGATGGGTTTTCAAAACATTCTTGCGCGCTACCGCACCGAAGGTGCAGCAGCGCGGGCGGCACCGTCCGCCAAAGCCGCCCCGGCGGCACACCGACCTGCCGCTGCGCGGCGCAAAGTTTCCGTTTCAACGACCACCCCCTCCAAGGAGTAAACCGATGCCTACCTACACGCCGCCCCTGCGCGACATGCAATTCGTGATGCATGAAGTCTTCAAGGTCACCGATGAATTCAAGGCCATGCCCCAGCATGCCGAGGTGGATGTGGACACCATCAACGCCGTCATCGAAGAGGCGGGCAAGTTCGCGTCTGAAGTGATCTTCCCGCTGAACATCAGCGGCGACACCGAAGGCTGCGTGCTGGACAAGGCCACCCACGAGGTCAAGACCCCCACGGGCTTCAAGGAAGCCTATGACAAGTACGTCGAAGGCGGCTGGGCGGCGCTGAGCTGCGACCCTGCCTATGGCGGCCAGGGCCTGCCCTTTGTGCTGAACCAGTGCCTGTACGAGATGATGAACTCGGCCAACCAGGCCTGGACCATGTACCCCGGCCTGAGCCACGGCGCCTACGAAGCCCTGCATGCGCATGGCACCGATGAGCAAAAGAAGCTGTACCTGCCCAAGCTGACCAGCGGCGAGTGGACTGGCACCATGTGCCTGACCGAACCCCACTGCGGTACCGACCTGGGCCTGCTGCGCACCAAGGCCGAACCCCAGGCAGACGGCACCTACAAGCTCACCGGCAACAAGATTTTCATCAGCGCTGGCGAGCACAGCATGGCTTCCAACATCGTGCACCTGGTGCTGGCACGTTTGCCCGATGCGCCCAAGGGCAGCAAGGGCATCAGCCTGTTTGTGGTGCCCAAGTTCAAGGTGAATGCTGATGGCAGCCTGGGCGAGCGCAACCCCATTTACTGCACGGGCCTGGAGCACAAGATGGGCATCCACGGCAACGCCACGGCACAGATCGCCATCGACGGCGCCATCGGCACCCTGGTGGGCCAGCCCAACAAGGGCCTGGCTGCCATGTTCGTGATGATGAACGCCGCCCGCCTGGGCGTGGGCAACCAGTCGCTGGGCCTGACCGAAGTGGCTTTCCAGAACGCGCTGGCCTACGCCAAGGACCGCATCCAGATGCGCTCGCTCAGCGGCACCAAGGCCAAGGACAAGGAAGCCGATCCCATCATCGTGCACCCTGACGTGCGCAAGATGCTGCTCACCGCCAAGGCCTACGCCGAAGGCGCCCGCGCGCTGCAGATCTACTGCACGCTGCTGCTGGACAAGGTGCACAGCCACCCCGACGAAAAGGTGCGTGCCGAGTCTGAAGAACTCGTGGCCCTGCTGACCCCCATCGTCAAGGCCTTCATCACCGACAACGGGCACATCGCTACCAACCACTGCATGCAGGTCTTTGGTGGCCACGGCTTCATCAAGGAATGGGGCATGGAGCAGTACGTGCGCGACAACCGCATCAACATGATCTACGAAGGCACGAACACCGTGCAGTCGCTGGACCTGCTGGGCCGCAAGATCCTGGGCAACAACGGCGCCACGCTGAAAAAGCTGGGCAAGCTGATTGGCAAGCTGGTGGAAGAAGAGGGCGTGAACGAGAAGATGGCCGAGTTCATCAACCCGATCGCGATGCTGGGCGACCAGATGACCAAGTTCACCACCGAAATCGGCTTCAAGGGCATGCAAAATCCCGATGAAGTGGGCGCTGCCGCTGTGGACTACCTGCGCGTGGCCGGCCACCTGGTGTTCGGCTACCTGTTTGCCCGCATGGCCCAGGTCGCCCTGCGCGAAATTGCCGCTGGCAACACCGACCCCTTCTATGGTGCCAAGCTGCAAACCGCACGCTTTTACTTTGCCAAGCTGTTCCCTGAAACCGCCACGCTGATGCGCACCGCCCGTGCCGGCAGCAAGGTGCTGATGGACACGGACCTGGCCCTGGCCTGATCCGACGCCCTGCATGCACGGTGAATTTCAAGCATTTTTGCCCTGGAGCGCTTATGTATAAAGCGGTAGCAGCTATTATTTTGGTAGCAATTGGGGCTCCGGCCTGGGCCCAGATGACCCCTGAGGGCCTGTGGCGCAACGTGGACGACAAGACGGGCGAAGCCAAGGCCGAAATCCGCATCCGTGACACGGGTGCGGGTGGGTTGCTGGGGGTGCTGGAAAAGCGCCTGTCCAAGGACGCCAAACCGGACGATGTGTGCAAGGAATGCACCGATGACCGCAAGGACAAGCCGGTGCTGGGCCTGGAAATCATCCGTGGCGCCAAGAAGGCCGACGGCAAGGACGTGTGGGAAGGCGGCAAGATTCTCGACCCCGAGAACGGCCGCAACTACACGCTGCGCCTCACGCCCATCGAGGGCGGCAAGAAGCTGGAAGTGCGTGGCTCCATCGGCCCCTTCGGTCGCACGCAGACCTGGATCCGCATCCAGTAACCCCCATTCCCGTGGCCGCGCGCACCCCAGCGGGGTGACGCCGCGCCCCAACAAGGAACCCAACCCATGTCCCGATTCCAAGTGAAAAAAGTCGCCGTGCTCGGCGCAGGCGTGATGGGCGCGCAGATTGCCGCCCACCTCGTCAACGTGAAGGTGCCCGTGGTGCTGTTCGACCTGCCTGCGAAGGAAGGCCCGAAGAACGGCATCGTCACCAAGGCCGTCGAAGGCCTGAAAAAGCTCAAGCCTTCGCCCCTGGGTGTGGCTGATGATGCAGCGCTGATCCAGCAGGCCAATTACGAAGAGCACATGCACCTGCTCAAGGAATGCGACCTCGTGATCGAGGCCATTGCCGAGCGCATGGACTGGAAGCTCGACCTGTACACCAAGATCGCTCCCCACGTGGCCAAGCACGCCATCCTGGCGTCCAACACCTCGGGCCTGTCGATCACCAAACTGTCTGAAGTGCTGCCCGAGAGCATCAAGCCTCGCTTTTGCGGCATCCACTTCTTCAACCCCCCGCGCTATATGACGCTGGTGGAGTTGATCAACACCCCCACCACGCAGCCCGAAGTGCTCGACCAGCTCGAAGCCTTCGTCACCAGCGGCTTGGGCAAGGGCGTGGTGCGCGCGCACGATACCCCCAACTTCGTGGCCAACCGCGTGGGTATCGCCGGCATGCTGTCCACGATGAAAGAGGTGGAGAACTTTGGCCTGACCTACGACGTGGTGGACGACCTCACGGGCAAGAAGCTGGGCCGTGCATCGAGCGGCACCTTCCGCACCGCCGACGTGGTGGGCCTGGACACCATGGCCCACGTCATCAAGACGCTGCAGGACAACCTGAGCCTGGAGACCGATCCCTTCTACGAAAGCTTTGGCACGCCCGCCGTGCTGAAAAAGCTGCTGGAGCTGGGCCACCTGGGCCAGAAGACCAAGGCAGGCTTCTTCAAGAAGGTCGGCCGCGACGTGATGCGCTTCGAGCTCGAAAGCGAAGAGTACGTGCCTGCTGGTCAGAAGGCCGACGAGGTGTACGCCCGCATGCTCAAGAAGCCCGCCGCTGAACGCCTGCGCCTGCTGCGCAACGCCGAAGGTGCGCCCGGCCAGTTCCTGTGGGCCATTCTGCGCAACAGCTTCCATTACGCCGCCGTGCACCTTTCAACAATAGCCGACAACGCTCGCGACGTGGACCAGGCCATGCGCTGGGGCTTCGGCATGAAGCAGGGCCCCTTCGAGCTGTGGCAAGAAGCGGGCTGGCTCGAAGTGGCGAAGATGATCCAGGAAGACATCGACGCTGGCAAAGCGCTGTGCAAGGCACCGCTGCCCGATTGGGTCTTCAAGGGCCCCGTGGCCGAGGCCGGTGGCGTGCACACCGCGCAAGGCTCGTGGAGCGCGTCGCGCGGCCAATTCGTGCCACGCCGCCAGCTGCCCGTGTACGAACGCCAGATCTTCCCCGAGGCGCTGCTGGGCGAAACCAGCCTGCCCGACTGGCGCACCGCTGGCACCACCATTGCCGAATCGAAAGCCCTGCGCACCTGGACGCTGGACGGCAAGGTTCTGATTGCCAGCATCAAGAACAAGATGCACGCCATCAGCCCCGAGGTGATGGAAGGTCTGGCTGAAGCCCTGGAGCTGGCCGAGCGCGAATACGACGGCATGGTGATCTGGTCGGGCGATGCGCCCTTCAGCGTGGGCGCCGACCTGGAAGCCACCATGCCCGCCTTTGCCGTGGGCGGCCCCGACGCGGTGGAAAGCATCGAGCAGGAGCTGCAGAACCTGATGATGCGCATCCGCTACGCGCAGGTTCCCGTGGTGGCTGCCATCCACGGCATGGCGCTGGGCGGCGGCTGTGAACTGGCCGTGTATTCGGCCAAGCGTGTGGCGCACATGGAAAGCTACATCGGCCTGGTCGAAGTGGGGGTGGGCCTGGTGCCCGGCGCCGGCGGCCTGACCTACATCGCCCGCCGCGCGGCCGAGAACATGGCGGCCTCGACGAGCAAGGACATCCTGCCCTTCCTGACCGAAGGCTTCACCGCCGCCGCCATGGCCAAGGTGGGCACTAGCGCGCTCGAATCGCGCAAGCTGGGCTACCTGCTGGACAGCGACGTCATCGTTCCGCACAAGGACGAGCTGCTGTTCGTCGCCATCAACGAAGCCAAGTCCATGGCTGCCAGTGGCTGGCGTGCCCCGCACAAGCGTCTGTTCCCCGTGGCGGGCCGCAGCGGCCTGGCCACCATCAAGGCGCAGCTGGTGAACATGCGCGACGGCGGCTTCATCAGCGCCTATGACTTCAAGATCGGCGCCATGATTGCCGAGGTGGTCTGTGGCGGCGATGTGGATGCGGGTTCGATGGTGAGCGAGGAATACCTGCTCACGCTGGAGCGCAAGGTGTTCTGCCACCTGATCGCCCAGCCCAAGACGCACGAGCGCATCCTGGGCATGCTGTCTACGGGCAAGCCTGTCCGGAATTGATGATGCACCCCCTGAGTCGCTTCGCGCCTTCCCCCTCTCCTGCGGGAGGGGGACGCACCCTGTGGCCTGGCAAAGCCAGCTCCACGGGTGCACTGGGCTGGGCCGCGCCAGTGTTCGGCAATGTGAGCTGTGTGCAGTGCGATGGGTATCTGGCATGAGCGCGTTGCAAGCCCCTAACAAACTCCAGCGCTCGCTGATGCGCCTGGACGAAGCACCCGCCTTCATGCGGGGCTTTGTGCAGAACATCATCTTGCGCCGGGCCGTGCCCTTCACCGGCACGGCCGGGGTGAAGTTCGTGTCGCTCACGCCTGAGCGGGTCGAAGTGCATCTTGCCAACGAGCATCGCGTGCAGAACCACATCGGCGGCGTGCACGCCTCGGCCATGAACCTGCTGGCCGAAACGGCCACCGGCATGGTCGTGGGCATGAACGTGCGCGATGACTGCCTGCCGCTGGCCAAGGAGCTTTCCATGGCGTTCAAGAAGCGCGCCACGGGCGGCCTGAAGGCCGTGGCCACGCTCACTGCCGAGCAACGCGCAGCCATGCAGACCAGCGACAAGGGCGAGGTGCAGGTAGCGGTCACGGTGACCGACGAAGCCGGTGTGGAGCCGGTCGAATGTGTATTTACGTGGGCCTGGGTTCCTTCCAGCCGCCCCCCCAAGAATTGAAGGAGTTTCACCATGGCTCAAAAACAAGTCCAGGACGCCTACATCGTCGCTGCCACGCGCACGCCCATCGGGCGCTCGGGCCGCGGCTATTTCAAGAACACCCGGCCTGACGATCTGCTGGTCGCCGCCGTCAAGAGCGCCATGCTGCAGGTGCCCACGCTGGACCCCAAGGCGATTGAAGACGCCATCATTGGCTGCTCTTTCCCTGAAGGCGAGCAAGGCATGAACATGGCCCGCATTGCGATGGGCCTGGCGTTTGACCACCCTGTGGGCGGCGTGACGGTGAACCGTTTCTGCGCATCGGGCATCACCGCGCTGCAGATGGCCGCCGACCGCATCCGCGTGGGCGAGGCCGACGTGCTGATCGCCGGTGGCGCCGAGTCCATGAGCCTGGTGCCCATGGGCGGCAACAAGCCCTCGTTCAACGCCGAGATTTTTGCCAAGGACGAGAACGTAGGCATCGCCTACGGCATGGGCCTGACGGCAGAAAAGGTCGCCCAGCAGTGGAAGGTGAGCCGCGAAATGCAGGACGCGTTCGCCCTCGAATCCCACCAGCGCGCCATCAAGGCGCAAAAGGCCGGTGAGTTCACCGACGAAATCACGCCCATCGAAATCGTGGAACGCTCGCCCAATCTCGCCACCGGCGAAGTGGTGGAAAAGCGCCGCACCGTGAGCCTGGACGAAGGCCCTCGCCCCGACACATCGCTCGAAGGCCTGGCCAAGCTCAAGCCCGTGTTTGCTGCACGCGGCAGCGTCACGGCGGGCAACAGCTCGCAGACCAGCGATGGCGCGGGCGCCCTCATCGTGGCCAGCGAAAAGGCCGTGAAGCAGTTTGGCCTGACGCCCCTGGCGCGATTTGTGAGCTACGCCGCGCGCGGCGTGCCACCCGAGATCATGGGCATTGGTCCCATCGAAGCCATTCCGGCGGCCCTGCGTTATGCGGGTCTCAAGAGCGATGACATCGGCTGGTATGAGTTGAACGAAGCGTTCGCGGCGCAGTCGCTGGCGGTGATCAATACGCTGGGTCTTAACCCTGCCAACGTGAACCCGATGGGTGGCGCGATTGCATTGGGGCACCCGCTGGGCGCTACCGGAGCCATCCGTGCGGCGACGGTGGTGCATGCGCTGCGCCGGCACAAGCTGAAGTACGGCATGGTCACGATGTGTGTAGGTACAGGACAAGGCGCCGCCGGCATCATCGAAGCCCTGTAGTTGGCTGGCTACTGCGCGACTTTCATGCGTCGTTGGGCGGTGCTCGCAATCCTCACGTACCGCAAGTACGTTCCGGTTGCTGCGCTCCGTCCGCCTAGCCTGAAAGTCGCTCGCTACGCCCTTGAGGGTGGGGTGTGAAGGCAGGGGCAACGCCCTGCCTGTTTTTGTTTTCCATTCAAGCCGGTACAGATCGGTTTAGCGCGAGGAGACATATTTGGCTCACTTCGGCAAATCGGTGTCAGACGGTGCGCGGTGGCTGCAGTCTCCGTGACGACGCCCTGGCGTTTGGTTTCGCGGCACACTAGCGGCATGACTTCATCCATCCATCCTTTGGACGAGGCGCTTGCGCTGACGTCTTCCGCGCCCGGGCAGTTCACGGGCCAGACCCACCCCGGCTACTGGAACATGGTGGGGCCATTCGGCGGCGTGACTGCGGCCACGCTGCTGCAGGCCGTGATGCAGCACCCTGACCGGCTGGGCGACCCCTTGTCGCTCACCGTCAATTACGCGGGGGCGCTCACGGCGGGGGCCTTTACCGTGCAGGCCACGCCCGTGCGCACCAACCGGTCCACCCAGCACTGGACTTTGACCATCCTGCAGGCCGATGCCGAAGGCGCGCCCGTGGTGACCACCACGGCCACGGCCGTGACCGCCGTGCGCCGCGACACCTGGAGCGCGGGCGATGTGCCCATGCCCGCCGTGCCCGGCCCCACGGCCCACCCGGCCATCGAACACGGGCCCGAAGCCATGGAGTGGCTGAACCGCTATGAAATGCGCCCCATCACCGGCGCACTGCCGCGCGCCTGGGATGGCAGTGGCGACCACAGCCTGACCCAGCTGTGGATGCGCGACGCACCGGCACGGCCGCTGGACTTTTGCGCGCTGTCTGCGCTGGCTGACCTGTTCTTCCCCCGCGTGTGGTTGCGCCGTGCGCACCGCGTGCCCGCAGGCACGGTGTCCATCACCGTGTACTTCCATGCCAGCGCAGAGCAACTGGCGCAAACCGGCACCGGCTACCTGCTGGGCCAGGCGCGCGGGCAGGAGTTCCGCAACGGGTTTTTTGACCAGACCGTGCAGCTGTGGAACGAAGCCGGCACCATGCTGGCCACCAGCCACCAGATCGTTTACTACAAGGAGTGAGCGCACCGCCGTGCGCTGCTACGTTCCTCATTCACCCCTTTGACCATGACCGAAACCACCAAAGACATCCTCGTCCACACCGAAGCCGGCGTGACCACCATCACCTTCAACCGGGTGGACAAGAAAAACTCCATCACCACCACGATGTATGCCGCCATGGCCGACGCCCTGGCCGCCGCAGAGCAGGACGCGAGCGTGCGCGTGGTGGTGTTCCAGGGCGATGTAGCCATCTTCAGTGCGGGCAATGACATCGGCGACTTTTTGCAGCAGCCCCCTGCCACGCAGGATTCGCCCGTGTTCCGCTTCCTGCACCGCCTGGCCGCCTTCCCCAAGCCCGTGATCGCCTCGGTGTGCGGCCCGGCGGTGGGCATTGGCACCACCATGCTGTTCCACTGCGATCTGGTCTACGCGGGCGACAACGCGGCGTTCTCCATGCCCTTCGTCAACCTGGGCCTGTGCCCTGAAGCCGCATCCAGCCTGCTGGTGCCGCAAATGCTGGGCTACCACCGCGCCGCCGAAGCGCTGTTGCTGGGCGAGCCCTTCTTTGCCGAAGCTGCCCTGGAAGTGGGCCTGGTCAACCGCGTGTTGCCACCCACCGAATGCAACGGCGTGGCGCAAGCCCAGGCCAAGAAGCTGGCAGCCAAGCCCCTGTCTTCGCTGATCGAGACCAAGCGCCTGATGAAAAAGCACCAACTGCCCCAGATTGCGGCCGTGATGGCCGAAGAAGGCGCCAGCTTTGGCCGCATGCTGCGCGAGCCCGCCGCCCGCGAAGCATTTGGCGCGTTTATGGAAAAGAGACACCCAGACTTCAGCAAAGTCTGAAGTCTGGTGCTGGCGCAGCCAGTACGCACTGCGAAGCAGGGCGGTGGATCTTTCGCTAGAAAAGACATCCAGACTTCAGCAAGGTCTGAAGTCTGGAGCTGGCGCAGCCAGCACGCACTGCGCAGCAGGGCGGAAGTGTTTCGCCAAAAGACATCCTGATTTCAGCAAGGTCTGAAGGCTGCTACTGATGTCCGTGATTTAAGCGAAATTGGCTTCCGGCGCTTTATTGACAAGCGCTGGCAGCTATCAAAAGCATAGTAATGATGGCGGGTGGCCCGCCGCGCCTCAAGGGTTTTTATGTCCGCTTCGTCTGCTTCCGCTGCCGCCATCGTGTTCGAGCCCGAGTTCCTCGCCGGGCTCACCACCATCTTTGAAGAGAAGATCGTCTTCAACCAGCTGCTGGGGCTCAAGGTCACCAGCATTGCCCCGCAACAGGTGGTGGCGCGCATCGACATGCGGCCGGAGCTGGTGGGCCACTATGCCTACAACCGCATCCACGGCGGTGTGATCAGTGCCGGGCTGGATGCCATGGGTGGCCTGGCCGTGATGGCCGCCATTGGCGCCAAGCACATGAGCGAGCCACCTGAGCAGCGCCTGCACCGCTTTGCCAAACTGGGCACTATCGACCTGCGCATTGACTACCTGCGCCCCGGCATTGGCCGCCACTTCGAGCTGCGGGCCGAGGTGCTGCGCCTGGGCTCGCGCGTGGCCACCACGCGCATGGAATTCTTTGGCCCTGATGGGCAGCTCATGTCGGCCGGGGCGGCGGCTTATATCGTTTCGTAAGTTGTGCTGCGCCGCAGGCGGTGGGCGTGTGGTCCTGCAAGCCTTGCAAGCGCATGCTACGAACGAACCGTTTGGTTACTGCTTTTGCGAAAGATGGCAACTTTTGCAGGCATGAAAACCTAGGATGCATCCTTTTCAAGGAGATCTGATGGCCGTGCAAAACCCCTTCTTTGGCAAACGCGAACCCGAACCCTTCCAGCGCCACACTCCCCCTGCCAACGGTTTGAACACGCTCGCCTCGGGCTCCGCCCCCGCGGTGGCCGCACCAGCGGGCGGCCTCACGGGGCAGAAGCCACAGGCTTCTTCGGTAGGCGACAGCTCGGGCAGCAAGCTCACGGTGGGCCCCAACATCAAGCTCAAGGGCGTGGAGATCACCGACTGCGACACGCTGGTAGTGGAAGGCACGGTAGAAGCCACCATGGATTCGCGCGTGATCCATATCTCGGAAAACGGCGCATTCAAGGGCTCGGCAGAGATCGACATTGCCGAGATCCATGGCGAATTCAACGGCACCCTCACCGTGCGCCATAAGCTGGTGATCTACAGCACGGGCAAGGTCAACGGCAAGATCCGCTACGGCAAGCTGGTGGTGGAAGAGGGCGGGCAGCTGGCGGGCGAGATCGAAGCCGGTATTGGCGCTGGCGCGCGCGCATCGGCTGCGCCTGCGGTGGTGCGCGCAGAGCCCGCTGCCATGGCGGCCTGAGGGCTCAGAAAACCGCCTGGGGCTTTCAGCCCTGGGCAGGCGCCTGCGGCTTGGGCAGCGGGCGCGGGCGCCCATTGGCGTCTATGGCCACATAGGTCAGCGTGGCCTCGGTCACCTTCACATAGCGGCCCTGGTCTGAAAAGCGCTCGGCATACACCTCGACCTGCACGGTGACCGAGGTGTTACCCACGCGCGTGATGTGCGAGAAGAACGACAGGATGTCGCCCACGCGCACCGGCTGCTTGAAAATGAATTCATTGACCGCCACGGTCGCCATGCGGCCCTGCACGTAGCGCGCGGGCAGGACCGATCCGGCCAGGTCCACCTGGGCCATCACCCAGCCGCCAAAAATATCGCCGTTGGCGTTGCAGTCGCCAGGCATGGGAATGACTTTGAGCACCAGTTCGTGCTCGGAGGGCAATGCGGCGGGTGGCGGGCTGAAAGAGGCAGACATGGGCACAATCACTAGATAACAACAATCAGGATTGTCCCCCATGCGCCAACGCGGTGAATCCGGCCCTCCACATTCCCCATCGTCCCCTCCATCCGAGCAGCGATCCCGCACCGACTGGCTGACCCTGCAGCGCCTGTTGCCCTATCTGTGGCAGTACAAGTGGCGCGTGGTGGCTGCCATCGCCTTCATGGTGGCCGCCAAGCTGGCCAACGTGGGCGTGCCCCTGCTGCTCAAGACCCTGGTCGATGCCATGAGCTTCAAGCCGGGCGATCCGGCCGCCATGCTGGTCGTGCCCGTGGGCCTGCTGGTGGCCTACGGCGCGCTGCGCCTGTCCACTTCCGTGTTCAACGAGTTGCGCGAGCTGGTCTTTGCCAAGGCCACGCAAGGGGCGGCGCGCTCGATTGCGCTGCAGACCTTTGAGCACCTGCACGCGCTGAGCCTGCGCTTTCACCTGGAGCGGCAAACGGGTGGCATGACGCGCGACATCGAGCGCGGGGTGCGCGGCATTGAGTCGCTGATCTCGTTCTCGCTGTTCAATGTGTTTGCCACGCTCATTGAGGTGGTGCTGGTGCTCAGCGTGCTGGCCGTGAAGTTTGAGGCCTGGTTTGCCTGGATCACACTCACCGCGCTGGTGCTGTACATCGTCTACACCGTGCTGGTGACCGAGTGGCGCACCAAGTTCCGCCGCGAAGCCAACGAGTTCGACTCGGCCGCGCACACCAAGGCGGTGGATTCGCTGCTGAACTACGAGACGGTGAAGTACTTCAACAACGAAGGCTTCGAGGCCCGCCGCTACGACGAAAGCCTGGAGCGCCTGCGCCGCGCGCGGCTCAAGAGCCAGACCACGCTGTCCATGCTCAACGCGGGCCAGCAGCTCATCATTGCCGTGGGGCTGGTGGCCATGCTGTGGCGCGCCACGCAGGGCGTGGTCGATGGGCGCATGACGCTGGGTGACTTGGTGATGGTCAACGCCTTCATGATCCAGCTCTACATCCCACTCAACTTCCTCGGCGTGATTTACCGCGAGATCAAGCAGAGCCTGACGGACCTGGACAAGATGTTCGTGCTGATGGACAAGGAGCGCGAGGTGGCCGACGCGCCCGGCGCGCAGCCGCTGCAGGGGCTGGACCAGCCCACCGTGCGGTTTGATGACGTGCACTTTGCCTACGACCCTGCGCGCCCCATTCTGCAAGGCGTGAGCTTTGAAATCCCCGCGGGCAAGACGGTGGCGGTGGTGGGGCCCTCGGGCTCGGGCAAGTCCACGCTGGCGCGGCTGCTGTTTCGCTTCTACGACATCCAGCAGGGCCGCATCACCATCGCCGGGCAGGAGATTCGCAGCGTGACGCAGGCCAGCGTGCGCCAGGCGATTGGCATCGTGCCGCAGGACACGGTGCTCTTCAACGACACCGTGGCCTACAACATTGCCTACGGCCGCACGGGCGCCACGCAGCAAGAGGTGGAGGCCGCCGCTCGCGCCGCGCGCATCCATGATTTCATCGCCGCCACGCCCAAGGGCTACGCCACCATGGTGGGCGAACGGGGGCTCAAGCTTTCGGGCGGTGAAAAGCAGCGCGTGGCCATTGCGCGCACGCTGCTCAAGAACCCGCCCATCCTTATCTTCGACGAGGCCACCAGCGCGCTGGACTCTGCCAACGAGCGCGCCATCCAGGCCGAGCTGCAAAGCGCTGCGCAAAACAAGACCACGCTGCTCATTGCCCACCGCCTCTCCACGGTGGTGGACGCGCACGAGATTCTGGTGATGGATGCGGGCCGCATCATCGAGCGCGGCACGCATGCACAGCTGCTGGCCCTCAATGGCCGTTACGCCAGCATGTGGGCGTTGCAGCAAAGTGATGGCACCGCCTGATTCCACTGTTTTAGAACGTTAAAAACCATGAAGCCTGTCCTGCTTGCCCTCACTTTCCTGTCGGAAGAACACCGTGCCCAGATGGCCGAGGTGTTTGAAGTCATCTACGCGGCCGATGCACCATCGGCCGCAGCCGCCATTGCCGAGCACGGCCCGCGCGTGCGGGTAGCGCTCACCATTGGGGCCATTGGCCTGTCGCCAGCGCAGATCGACGCGCTGCCTGCCCTCACGCTGATCTGCGTGCTGGGCGCAGGCTACGAGAACGTGGCGGTGGATTACGCCAAAGCGCGCGGCATGGTGGTGGCTACCGGTGCGGGCACCAACGACGACTGTGTGGCCGACCACACCTGGGGCCTGCTGATTGCGGCGCAGCGCCGCATCCTGCCGCTGGACAAGGCCACGCGGGCCGGTGTGTGGCGCACGGCGCTGCCGCTGCCCCCCAACGTGTCGCACAAGCGCCTGGGCATCATCGGCCTGGGCACCGTCGGCAAGAAGATTGCGCAGCGCGCGCTGGGCTTCGAGATGGAGGTGGGCTACCACAACCGCAGCGCCCGCACCGATGTGCCTTACCGCTACTTTGCCGATGTGGCAGCGCTGGCCGAGTGGGCGGACTTTCTCGTCATCGCCACGCCCGGCGGCGCTGCTACCCGGCATCTGGTGAACGCTGCCGTGCTGAACGCGCTGGGCCCGCGCGGCGTGGTGGTCAACATTGCACGCGGCAGCGTGATCGACACCGCCGCCCTGGCCGCCGCGCTGCGCGAAGGCCGCCTTGCCGCAGCGGGGCTGGACGTGTACGAGAGCGAACCTGCGCCCCCGGCCGAGCTGCTGGACCTGGACAACGTGGTGCTCACACCCCATGTGGCGGGCTGGTCGCCCGAAGCGGTGCAGAACTCGGTGGACCGCTTCATGGAAAACGCCCGCCGCCACCTGGCGGGCGAGGCACCTGTGACGCCGCTATGAGCATCAAATTGGCCTCTAGCGCTTATGGGGTAGGCGCAAGTAGCTATCAAATACATAGCGTATTGGGCTTGCCTTGCTTTGACTGCGCAAGGGGTGCAGCATGACGCTGGATGTGGCCGACCTGCAGCAGCGCCTGCGCGCCTTTGCCGTTGCCCGCCAATGGCAGCCGTACCACACGCCCAAGAACCTGGCCATGGCGCTGATGGTGGAGGCGGCCGAGCTGCAGGAGCTGTTCCAGTGGCTCACGCCCGAGGAATCGCAACAGTTTACCGCCGACCCCGCGCAGAAGGAACGCGTGGGTGAAGAGATGGCCGATGTGCTGCTCTACCTGCTGCAGCTGGCCGACCACACCGGCGTGGACTTGCGCGACGCGGTGGAGCGCAAGCTGGTGAAGAACGCCATCAAGCACCCTGCACCGCCCGCTGGCCCGACTTCGGCCGATGGACCATAGCTGGGCTGCGCGCGTTCAGGCGTTTTCGGAATACCCCTTGGGCCAGCCGCCGCTGGCATGGTTGCACTCTTGCCAGTCGCGCCCGCGTGGAGTGTGGCCGATGCCGGGGTTGAACGTGTTGGTCGGGTCCAGCGACTGGTAGAAGCCCGCCAGCGCGGGCTTGGCCACGTAGAGGTGGCCTACGTTGTGCTCGGCGGGGTATTCGGCGCGGCGCTCGTCCAGCAGCTCCCACATGCGGTGCTCCATGGCCAGCGGGTCCACGCCCTTCTTCACGATGTAGTCCTGGTGGAACACATGGCAGAAGAAGTGGCCGTAGTAGAGCTTGTGCACCACATCGCGCTCCACGTCCTGCGGCAGTTGCTCCACCCATTCGCGGTCGTTGCGGCGCAGGGCAATGTCGAGCGCCACGATGTCTTCGACCTCGCTGCGGTGCACCTCACGGTAGCGAATGGCCGCGCCTGCGATGGCAAAGCGGTGCAGGAAGGCTTTGCGGCCCTCGTCGGCATCGCACTCGAACCAGGCGCCCTGGGTGCTGTTCGCAAAGTGCTCGGTCAGGAAGGCGCGGGTGGCTTCCACCTGGTCGTTCGATACGCGCACCAGCAGGTGGTGCTCGTACAGGTCGCGCCACTGGCGCACGCGCCGAGGCAGGTGGCTGGGCAGCAGACGGGTCAGCGCCTGGATGGCGTGGTCCACAAAGCCGCGCATGCCCAGGCGTTCAAAGAACCCATCGAACCGGCTCTTGACTGCAAAGGCCGCAGGCACGCGGGCCGTGCCAAAGTGGTTGATGAGCAGGAAGGTGTCCTTGCCGTACTTCTCGCCAATGTCAAACGCCGTGCGGTGGATGTATTCACCGGCAATGGGCGGGCGGGGCAGGGCGGTGAGCAGGTGGCGGCGCACGGCGGTGAGGTCATCGGGCGTGTTGCTGCCGATGTAGAACACCGTGCTGGGTTCTTTGGGGAAGGTGTCCAGCCGCACGGCAAACAGGCACACCTTGCCTGCGGAACCCGAGGCCTCGAACAGGCGGGACGGGTCGGCATTGAAGCGGGCGGGGGTGTCGGCATCCACGGCACGCACGTCCTGGGCGTAGCGGGAATCGGAGGCGACCCGGCCGGTGTCGCGCTGGATGTCGGCTTCGGCATAGTCGCCGCTTTGCAGGCGTGTCAGGATTTCTTCGGGCGTGTCACCCAGGGCGATGCCCAGGTGGTTCACCAGCTCCAGCGTGCCGTCGTCCTTCACGCGGGCATACAGGGCCAGTTCGGTGTACGCCGGGCCGCGGCGCACCAGTGCACCGCCCGAGTTGTTGCAGATGCCGCCCAGCACCGACGCGCCGATACACGACGAGCCGATGACCGAGTGCGGCTCGCGCCCCAGCGGGGCCAGCGTCTGCTCCAGCTTGTCCAGGGTGGCACCGGGCAGGCACACCACCTGATCGCCCCCGGCAATCACCTGCACACCGGTGATGCGCAGTGTGTTCACCAGCACGATCTCGCGGTCGTAGTCGGCTCCGTCGGGGGTGGAGCCGCCCGTCAGGCCCGTGTTGGCCGCCTGCATGATGACGATGCGGCCCGCCGCCACAGCGGCCTGCAGCACCTTCCACTGCTCCAGCAGCGTGCCGGGGCGCACCACGGCCAGCACCGGGCCTTCGCCTGTGCGGTGGCCTTTGCGAAAGCGCCGGGTGGCCTGGTCGTCGGTCAGCACATGGGCAGCACCCACGGCGTCACGCAATTGCGCCAGCAAAGCCTCGCGGCTGATTTGCGGGACCACGCTCATGCTTCGCGCGCAAGCAAATCAGTGGAGATGTCGGCCACCTTGGCCACGCTGGTCAGCGTCATGGCCACGCGCATCTCTTTTTCCAGCAGCTCCAGCAGGTGCTTGACGCCCGCCTCGCCCGCTGCGGCCAGCGCGTAGATGTAGGCGCGGCCGATCATGGCGCAGTCGGCGCCCAGGGCCAGGGCGCGCACCACGTCCAGCCCGTTGCGGATGCCGGAGTCGGCCAGGATCTTGATCTGGCCCTTCACTGCGTCGGCAATGGCGGGCAGGGCGCGGGCCGAAGACAGCACGCCGTCGAGCTGGCGGCCGCCGTGGTTGGAGACGATGATGCCGTCCGCGCCAAAGCGCACGGCGTCCTTGGCGTCTTCAGGGTCGAGGATGCCCTTGATGACCATGGGGCCCTTCCAGAAGGCGCGGATCCACTCCAGGTCTTTCCAGGAAATGGATGGGTCGAAGTTGGCCCCCAGGTAGCCCATGTAGTCCGCCAGGCCTGTGGGGCTGCCCCGGTAGGCCGAGATGTTGCCCAGGTCGTGCGGGCGACCCAGCAGGCCCACGTCCACCGCCCAGCGTGGGTGCGTCATGGCCTGCCAGTAGCGGCGCAGCGGGGCGTTGGGGCCGCTCATGCCCGAATGCGCGTCGCGGTAGCGGGCGCCGGGCACGGGCATGTCCACCGTGAACACCAGGGTGGTGCAGCCGGCGGCCTGGGCGCGCTCCAGCGCGTTCTGCATGAAGCCCCGGTCTTTCAGCACGTAGAGCTGGAACCACATGGGGCGCTGGATTTTGGGCGCCACTTCTTCAATGGGGCAGACCGACACGCTGGACATGGTGAACGGAATGCCGTGTTTGTCAGCCGCGCGCGCGGCCTGCACCTCGCCGCGGCGGCGGTACATGCCGGTCAGGCCCACGGGCGAGAGGGCGACGGGGATGCTGAGCTTTTCGCCAAACAGTTCGATGCTGGTGTCCAGCTGGCTCATGTCCTTGAGCACGCGCTGGCGCAGCGCCACGGCGGCGAAGTCGTCCACGTTGCGGCGCAGCGTTTGCTCGGCATAGGCGCCGCCGTCGATGTAGTGGAACAGGAAGGGGGGGAGAAACTGTTGCGCTGCTGCGCGGTAGTCGGCGCTGGAGGAGATGATCATGGTGGTGGCTGTTTCAGGTCTTGGGGGGCTAGATCCAGGGGCAGGCGCATGGAACGTTCGCGCCGTGCGCGGTCTTCGTCCATGCGCTGGATGGTGGTGCGCACATGCTCCAGGTGCTCGCCAATGCATTCGCGTGCGTGCTGCGGGTCGCCGTCCAGAATCGCCTGCATCAGCGCCTGGTGCTGCGCCGTGAGGGCTTGCAGCGTGATGGGCGCGCTCAGGCGGAACATGTCGTGGCGGTTGCGCTCCACGGTGGAGAGCACCACGGTGAACAGGCTCTGCATCACCTGCACCAGCACCAGGTTGTGCGAGGCTTCGGCAATGGCCAGGTGGAACTGCGCGTCGGCGCGCGCAGCCAGCTCGGCGTGGCCGCTTTGCTGGTGCTGCAGCATCACTTCAAAGCAGCGCTGGATATGGGCTTTGTCTTGCGCCGTGGCGCGCTGTGCGGCCAGCCAGGCGGTGCTGGTTTCGAGGGCATGGCGCGTCTCCAGCACGTCGTAGCGGTAGTGCGGGTCGGATTCGATCAGGCCCGCCAGCGGCACCATGGCTTCCTGCAGCCACTCTGCGGGCTTGTGGATCTGCTGCACATAGGTGCCATCGCCGCGCCGGGCCGAGAGCACGCCCTGGCTGGTGAGCTTCTGGATGGCTTCGCGCACCGAGGTGCGCGACACCCCCAGCTCCTCCGCCAGTTGCCGTTCTGCGGGCAGCTTTTGTCCGGGCTGCAGTCCGCGGTCTTGCACGAGGGCAAGCAGTTTTTCGACAACGTGATCGGCCAGGCGCATGGGGGCTCTCGGATTCAGGGTTTCAATGACCCGGAATCATCCACGTAAACACATAGGCCTGCAGCGTGCAGATGATGCCGATGATGGCGGCGAACACCAGACTGTGCTTGACGGTGAAGCGGAACAGGTCCGATTCCTTGCCCGCCAGGCCCACAGCCGCGCAGGCAATGGCGATGGACTGGGGCGAGATCATCTTGCCGGTGACGCCACCCGTGGTGTTGGCCGCTACGGTGAGCACGGGCGACAGGCCCAGTTGGTTGGCCGTGGTGGCCTGCAGCGCGCCAAACAAGGCGTTGGCCGAGGTGTCCGAGCCCGTGAGGAACACACCAATCCAGCCCAGGAAGGGCGAGAAGAACACAAACGCCTGGCCCGTGTGGGCCAGCGCCAGGGCCAGCGTGGCCGACAGGCCGGAGTAGTTGGCCACGAAGGCAAAGGCCAGCACCATGCCGATGGAGTAGATGGGGATGACCAGCTCGCGCACCGTCTCGCCCAGCGTGGCCACGGCCTTGGCGGGCGAGAAGCGGGCAAAGGCGATGGTCAGGATGGCGGCAATCAGGATGGCCGTGCCAGTGGCGGCCAGCCAGTTGAAGGTGTACACCGCGCCGTAAGGTGTGGCCTGCGCGACCACCGGGGGCATCTTGGCGACCAGCTTGTCGAGCATGGGCACGGGGATGTTGATGATGGTGGAAGCCAGCGGGCCGCCGGCAGCAAACAATGCCTTGAAGGGCTTGAGGCTCCACAGCGTGACCATGGCGGTCAGGATGATGAAGGGCGACCAGGCCTTGAGGATGGCGCCTGCGGTAAGTGGGGCAGCGGCACCGGCTTGGGGCTTGGCTGCAGCGGGTGCGTTCGTGCCGGTGGTCTGGCTGGTCGTGCTTTCTGCCGTATCAAAACGGAAGATGCGCTTGGGTTGCCACACCTTGAGGAAGGCTGTGAGCGCAATCAGCGAGACGATGGCCGAGGTGATGTCGGGCAGCTCAGGGCCAATGTAGTTGGCGGTGAGGAACTGCACCACGGCGAACGAGCCGCCACCCACCAGCACGGCAGGCCAGGTCTCCTTCACGCCGCGCCAGCCGTCCATGATCGCCATGATCCAGAACAGCACCAGGATGGTCATGAAGGGCAACTGGCGCCCGGCCATCTGGCCGATGAGGAAGGGGTCGATGCCCGACACCTGGCCCGCCACGATGACCGGAATGCCCATGGCGCCAAACGCCACGGGGGCGGTGTTGGCGATCAGGCACAAACCGGCGGCGTACAGCGGCTTGAAGCCCAGCCCCACCAGCAGCGCAGCGGTGATGGCCACGGGGGCGCCAAAGCCAGCCGCGCCTTCCAGGAAGGCGCCGAAGCAAAAGCCCACCAGGATGAGCTGCAGGCGCTGGTCGTGCGTGACGGACAGGATGGAGCTGCGGATCACATCAAACTGCCCGGTCTTGACCGACAGCTTGTACAGAAACACCGCCGCCACAATGATCCAGGCGATGGGCCACAGGCCGTAGAAGAAGCCATACACGGCCGAGGCCAGCGCGGCGCTCACGGGCATTTTGTAGAACAGCAGCGCCACGCCCAGTGCCAGCAGCACCGTGACGGTGCCCGCCTGGTAGCCCTTGAGCCGCAGCTTGGTCAGGGCCAGAAAGAAAAAGACGATGGGAATGAGGGCTACGAGCGCGGACAGCCAGATGTTCCCGGCCGGGTCGTAGTTTTGCTGCCAGAGGGTTTGCATAACGAAGACAAAGACATTGAAACGCAGACAGGGGCCCAGGGCCCATGGCTTTCTTCACCGCAGTGGACGCGCCGGCCAGGCGGCGTGGTCTCCTGAGGCTCGCGTTGCGGGTCGGCGGGCGACCTGTGCTGCGGGCCTGTCTGAAAGGGGCAGGTGGCGCCTTGCTTTCTTAGGTAGACATTGGCCTAAATTGGTGTGACCAAAAAACGCTTATCCGTGCGAATTGGCGAGATTTTGGGTCTTTCTAGGAGTTATGCCTGATAGGGTTAATACTGATTTATGGTCTTTACAGCTTTATTTATTTATTGGTACTACCAATTTTGAATTGGTAGGTTGCGTTGTCTCAGTCGGGCTTCTGCCCAGTTGGGGGCAGGGTTTTAGGCATAAAAAAAGCTTCTAGCGCTTGCTGTACAAGCGCTAGAAGCTATGGTTTTAGGAGCGTTGCGTTTACTTGCGTGCGGCAATTGCCTTTTCAGCGGCGGTCACCAGGTCGGCGCCGATCTGGTTCTTCCACTTGTCGTACACGGGGCGGGTGGCCTTGACGAAGGCTTCGCGCTCGGCGGCCGACAGCTGGGTCACGGTCACGCCGTTGGCAGCGATTTCCTTGAGCAGCGGCTTGTCCGCCTCGACCATGCCTTTGCGGGCGATGGCGATTTCTTCCTTGCCGGCGTCAATGGCGGCTTGCTTCACGATCTCGCGGTCGGCGGGTGTCCAGCTGTTCCAGATGTCCTTGTTCACCACAAAGATCAGCGGGTCGTTCACGTAGCCCCACATGGTGATGTGCTTCTGGGCCACGGTGTGCAGCTTGGCGGCTTGGTACACGGCAATGGGGTTCTCCTGGCCGTCCACAGCGCCACTGGCGAATGCGGGTTGGGCATCGGCCCAGCTCATCTGCGTGGGGTTGGCGCCCAGGGCGGTGAAGGTGTCCAGGAACAGGGGCGAGCCCACCACGCGGATCTTCAGGCCCTTGAGGTCGGCGGGCGACTTGATCGCGACCTTGGAGTTGGAGATTTCGCGGTAGCCGTTTTCGCCCCAGGCCAGCGGCACCACGCCAGCCTTGTCGAGCGTGGCGAAGATTTGCTTGCCCACGTCGCCCTGCGTCACCGCGTCCACGGCTGCGTAGTCGGGGAACAGGAAGGGCAGCGAGAACAGGTTGAGCTGCTTGACCTGGGGCGACCAGTTGATGGTGGAGCCCACGGCCATGTCGATCACGCCTTGGCGCAGCGCGCTGAACTCGCGCGTCTGGTCGCCCTGAATCAGCGACACGCCGGGGTACAGCTTGATGTTGATGCGGCCATTGGTGCGCTCGCGCACTTTGTTGGCCCACAGCTCGCCGCCCTTGCCCCAGGGGAAGGCGGTGCCCAGCACCAGCGACATGCGGTATTCGCTCTTGTACGCGGTTTGCGCCAGGGCAGCAGGGGCGGTGAAGGCGAGGGCGGCAGCGGCAGCCACGGCAGAGGTCAGGAAGGTACGCAGTTTCATCGGGTCAGTCTCCTTGTTAGAAATCAATCAGTAGCCCATTTTGGCGGGCAGCCACAGGGCGAGTTGGGGGAAAGCGATCACGGCCACCATCACCAGGAACATGGCCAGCAGCATCCAGCCGACCCAGCGCACGGTGGACTCCATGCGCACGCCGGCGATGCGGCACGACACCATCAGGTTCACGGCCAGGGGCGGGGTGAACTGGCCCAGCGCGACCTTGAGGGTGAGGATGACGCCGAACCAGACAGGGTCCCAGTGGTAGTGCTGCATGATGGGCAAGAGCAGCGGCACAAAGATCAGGAAGATCGAGATGCCATCGAGGAACATGCCCACGGTGATGAGCAGCACGATGAGCAGCGCCAGCACGCCGTATTCGCCCAGGCCCGAGTTCACGATGGCCTTGGCCACGGGGTCGATCACGCCGAGGGTAGACAGCGAATAGGCAAAGATGCCCGCCAGCGACACGACGATGAGGATCACCGCCGACAGCTCGCCCGACTCGCGCAGGATGGGGAACAGGTCGCGCACCTTGATAGTGCGGTGGATCACCATGCCCACGAACAGGCCGTAGAACACGGCCACCACGGCGGCTTCCGTCGGTGTGAACCAGCCAGCGCGCATGCCGCCCAGAATCAGCACCGGAGCGGCCAGGCCCCAGGTGGCTTCGCGCAGGCTCTTCCAGAACGGCGGGCGGGGCATGGTGGCCTCGAGCGCGCCCATCTTGTGTTTGCGCGCCATCCACACGGCGGGCACGATGAGCGCCACACCGGCCAGGATGCCGGGGATCATGCCGGCCGCAAACAGCGCGGGCACCGAGGCGCCGGGCACCAGCACCGAATAGATGATGAAGGCGACGGACGGTGGGATCAGGATGTCGGTGGCGGCGGCTGCCCCCACCACGCTGGCCGAGAACGAGGGCGGGTAGCCCGCACGCGACATGGCCGCGATCATCACGCCGCCCACGGCGGCCGCATTGGCGGGGCCGGAGCCCGAGATGCCGCCCAGGAACATGGCCACGGCAATGGCGACCAGTGGCAGCATGCCGGGGCCACGGCCGACCATCGCCACGGCAAAGTTCACGAGGCGCAGGGCCACGCCCGAGCGGTCAAAAATCGAGCCGACCAGCACGAACATCGGGATGGCCAGCAGCGGGTATTTGCCCAGGCCAGCGTAGAAGTTCTGCGGCACAGCCAGCAGGCCAAACCACTGGCTGTCGGCATTGGCCAGTGCGATGGCGGCGGCACCCGCCAGGCCCAGCGCGGCGCCAATCGGCACGCCCACAAACATCAGGCCCAAAAAGGCCACAAAGAGCAGCGTGGCGATCATGCTTGGGGCTCCTGTGAGTGAGCATCAGAGGCATCGACCTTGCTGCGGCTGCGGCGGATGAACAGGCCCACGGCGCGCAGCGTGATGAGGGCCGAGAACACGGGCAGCCAGATCGAATACCACCACTGCGGCACGCCGATGCCGGGCGAGGTCTCGCCAAAACGGTAGTCGTCCCACACCACGCGCACGCTGAGCACGGCAATCACGCCAAATAGCACAGCCACGGTGGCCGCACCCAGCATGGACAGCCGCTTGCTTCGCAGGGCAGAGCCGCCCTCGGCAAAATACTCGATGCGGATGTGCTGGTCGCGCGCGACAGCGGCAGAGCCTGCAATGAGCGCCAGGGCAATCATCAGGAAAACGGAGATTTCTTCCGTCCAGGCGAACGACGAATTGGTGAAGTAGCGCACCAGCACATTGGCAAAGGTGATGAGCGCCAGGGCCGCCATGACGATGACGGTGAGCCAGTCTTCAAACTGCAGTGAGCGGGGCTCCTGCTCGGACGGGCTGGGGGGAGGGGTGGAGGACATGGAGAGCGGGTGCGGAAAAACGGAACAGGTTTCAGAACCTGTTCAGAGTCTCTTTGCTGGCTTCAACGCAACCCTGTGGGCGAGTGCCTCGCCGCCCGATCTGCTGCAGGCCATGCTGGGTGCGCAACAGCGCCGACAAGCGTGCGGGGCGATGGAGCGCATTCCAAGCCTTGCCCTCATTGCGGCAAGCCCTGGCAGCAGCACCAAAAAGACTTTGAACAGGTTCTCAATGTCGATGCCCCGAGGATGTTGTGCAACCCAAGGCAGGGCGTGGGCGCGTGGTTGAAGCCCCCGTTACATTATGCGACGCTTGAAGCGCCACCCATTCCGCAGGGCCTGTCGGCCGGGTTGCGTGCGCAAGGTTCCAGTCAGGCGCGGATAATGTTGCCGATGGAAACCAAGTGGTTAGAAGATTTCGTCAGCCTTGCGGAAACCCGCAGCTTCAGCCGTTCAGCCCAGCTGCGGCATGTGACACAGCCCGCGTTCTCGCGGCGCATCCAGGCCCTGGAAGCCTGGGCGGGCACTGATCTGGTGGACCGCAGTTCGTACCCCACGCGCCTCACGCCCGCGGGCAAGACGCTGTACGACCAGGCGCTGGAAATGCTGCAGGCACTGCAAAACACGCGCGCCATGCTGCGCGGACACACCAGCGCCGGCAAGGACATGATCGAGTTTGCCGTGCCGCACACACTGGCGTTCACGTTCTTCCCGGCCTGGGTGTCGAGCCTGCACGAAAAATTCGGGCCCTTCAAAAGCCGCCTGATTGCGCTGAATGTGCACGACGCCGTGATGCGGCTGGTGGAGGGCGGCTGCGATCTGCTCATTGCCTACCACCACTCATCCCAGCCCTTTCAGCTGGATGCCAACCGCTACGAAATGGTCAGCCTGGGGCAGGAAGTGCTGTCGCCCTACAGCAAGCCCGACGCCGATGGCGAGCCGCTGTTCCGCCTGCCGGGCCGCGCCGGGCAGCCACTGCCCTACCTGGGCTATGCGCCGGGGGCCTACCTGGGGCGGGTCACGGAGCTGATCCTGAAAGAGTCCCGCACGCCCATTCATCTGGAGCGGGTGTACGAAACCGACATGGCCGAAGGCCTGAAAGCCATGGCGCTGGAAGGGCATGGCGTGGCCTTTCTGCCCCACAGTGCGGTGAAAAAGGAACTGCGCTCCAAGCGCCTGGTAAGTGCTGCACCCGCCGATACCGAGGGCTTGCAGATGATCATGGATGTGCGCGCCTACCGTGAAAAGCCTGCGGGCAAGGAGTCTGCCAAAGGCACGGCCCAAGCCCTCTGGGCCTACCTGCAAACGCAGGCTGGCCCATGCCTAGGGTAAATACGGACATAAAAGTTTTGCATAACAGGGCGCGCAATCAGCATTGGTGTTTCACCAAACTGAAACGTACAGTTCGCGCCGTGCGCTGAACGCCTGCCGCCCCGCTCAAGTGATGGGCAGGAGGCTTGCGGCGGCGACAGGCGCGCGATGGCACGAAGTTTGCAAACCACTTTTTAGTTCACTCACCGAGGCTTGGCATGAAAAAACAGCATTGGGGATTGGCATGGTGCCTTGCGGCCCTGTGCTGCGTGCCTGCCGCGACGGCCGCCACGGTGCTGGAGCGCATCAGCGCCGGGGGCAAGCTGGTGATTGCACACCGTGAATCTGCCGTGCCGTTTTCGTACGTGGCGTCGGGCAAGCCCGTGGGCTATGCGGTAGACCTGTGCCTGCGCCTGGCCGAAGTGGTGCGCAAGAAGACGGGCGCCAAGGACATGGCGGTGGAGTTCGTCATGGTCTCCCCCGCCAACCGCATCGAAATGATCGAGCAGGGCAAGGCCGATCTGGAATGCGGCTCCACCACCAACAATGCCGAGCGCCGCCAGAAGGTGGCTTTCACGGTGCCCCACTTCATCACGGGCGCACGCTTGTTGACCAAGGCCTCCAGCTCCATTGATCGCCTCGAAGACTTGCAGGGCAAAATCCTCGCTTCGACGCAAGGCACCACGCCCCTCAAGGCTGTGACGCAAGCCAATCGCGAGCGCCTGATGGGTATCAAGATCGTGGAGGCGCCAGACCATGCCCGTGGCGTGGAAATGGTCGAGAAGGGTGAGGCCGATGCGTTTTTGATGGACGATGTGCTCCTGTACGGTCTGGCAGCTGCTCGCCCAGACCCGAAAGCACTCAAGGTGGTGGGCCGATTCGTCACCACCGAGCCCTTGGCCATCATGCTGCCCAAGAACGACCCCGAATTTAAAAAGCTGGTGGACGAAGAAATGAAACGTCTGATCACCAGCCGCGAGATCTATCCGATTTACGATAAGTGGTTTGCCCAACCTATCCCACCCCACAACAAGCCGTTGAACATACCGGTCAGCTATTTACTCAGGGACTTCTGGAAATACCCTACCGACCAGGTTCCGTTCTGAATAAGATGACCGCCCACGGCTTATTGCTGGAAGCACTTGCCTCGCCGGCACGATTGGCATGCAAGCGCGCTTCCGATTCTCTCTGTCCTATCCACTAAGGAGACCTCTATGAAAAAGCATTTGTTGGCTATTGCCGTCACCGCCTTGGCTGCTGGCAGCGTGTTTGCTCAGGCGAACGACACGCTGGCCAAAATCAAGGCCTCCGGTAGCGTAACCCTCGGAGTGCGTGAGTCCTCCGGCTTGTCCTACACCCTGGGCAACGGCAAGTACGTGGGCTTCCACACCGAGATGGCTGAAGTCATCCTTGCCGATATCCAGAAGCAACTGGGCTTGCCCAAGCTGGACATCAAGTACCAGCCCGTCACCTCGCAAAACCGCGTGCCCCTGGTGACCAACGGCACGGTGGACCTGGAGTGCGGCTCCACCACCAACAACGCCGCCCGCCAGAAGGACGTGGCGTTTGCCGTGACCACCTATGTGGAAGAAGTGCGCATTGCCACCAAGGCCAACTCGAGCATCAATTCCATCAAGGACCTGAACGGCAAGACCGTGGCCACCACCACCGGCACGACCTCGGTGCAGACCCTGCGCAAGCACGAACGTGCTGGCGGCATCGACTTCAAGGAAGTGTTCGGCAAGGACCACGCTGACAGCTTCCTGATGCTGGAAACCGGCCGTGCCGACGCATTCGTGATGGACGGCTCCATCCTGGCGGCCAACATCTCCAAGTCCAAGAACCCTGCCGACTACAAGATCGTGGGCGAAGTGCTGAGCGTCGAACCCATCGCCTGCATGCTGCGCAAGGACGACCCCGCCTTCAAGAAGGCTGTGGACGACTCTATCAAGCGCCAGATCAAGGACGGCTCGCTGGCCAAGCTGTACGACAAGTGGTTCATGCAGCCCGTGCCTCCAGCCAACGTGAAGATCGGCCTGCCTTTGTCTGAAGCCACCAAGGCTGCCTGGGCCAACCCCAACGACAAGCCCATGGAAGACTACGCCAAGAAGTAATTCCTGGATCACTTGCGCCCCTTCGAACAGTGGGTTTGAAGGGGCGTTTTTTGTTGGGCCTCCCAGCGGTGGCGCCAACGCAATATCAAATAACTAAGGGGTGATCCTATGAGTTGGGATTGGCAGGTGTTCTGCCAGGACACCATTGAACGGGAAGTGGTGCAAGGCTGCTTTGGCAAAGGCGGCGACATCACTTACCTGGACTGGATGCTGTCGGCCTGGGGGTGGACGGTGTCTGTATCGCTGCTGGCTTTGTTGCTGGCGTTGGTCATTGGCTCGCTGATTGGCACGTTGCGCACGTTGCCCAACAGCCCCATCGTGACACGGCTGGGCAACGCGTGGGTGGAGCTGTTCCGCAACATACCGTTGCTGGTGCAAATTTTCTTGTGGTACCACGTGGTGCCGACCCTGGTGCCAGCCATGAAGGGCGTGCCGGGGTTTGTGCTGGTGGTGTTTGCCTTGGGCTTTTTTACCTCGGCGCGTATTGCCGAGCAGGTGCGCTCGGGCATCCAGGCGTTGCCACGCGGCCAGCGCTATGCAGGCATGGCCATGGGGTTCACCACGTTCCAGACGTACCGCTATGTGCTGCTGCCGATGGCGTTTCGCATCATCGTGCCGCCGCTGACCAGCGAGACGATGAACATCTTCAAGAACTCGTCGGTGGCGTTTGCCGTTTCGGTGGCTGAGCTCACGATGTTTGCCATGCAGGCGCAGGAAGAAACCTCGCGCGGCATTGAGGTCTACCTCGCGGTGACCGGGCTTTATATCGTGTCGGCCTTCGCCATCAACCGCATCATGGCCTTCATTGAAAAGCGCGTGCGCATCCCCGGCATGGTGGTGGCAGGCGGAGCGGGCGGAGGTCACTGAACATGAATCTCGACTTTTCCTTCTACAACTGGGACCTGATCTCCAACTTCGTCCTGAAGGGGCTGTACTTCAGCCTGATGCTCACCCTGGTCGCCACCATTGGCGGCGTGCTGTTTGGCACGGTGCTGGCGCTGATGCGCCTGTCGGGCCGCAAATGGCTGGATGTGCCCGCCACCATTTACGTCAACGGCATGCGCAGCATTCCGCTGGTCATGGTGATTCTGTGGTTCTTCCTGCTGATGCCTGCCATCATCGGTCGCCCCATTGGTGCTGAGTTGTCGGCGGTGGTCACCTTCATCGCGTTTGAGGCCGCGTACTTCAGCGAAATCATGCGCGCGGGTATCCAGTCCATTCCGCGTGGGCAGGTGTATGCCGGGCAGGCGCTGGGCATGACCTACAGCCAGAACATGAAGCTGGTGGTGCTGCCCCAGGCCTTCCGCAACATGCTGCCTGTGCTGCTGACCCAGACCATCATCCTGTTCCAGGACACCTCGCTGGTGTATGCGATTGGCGCCTACGACATGCTCAAGGGCTTTGAAGTGGCGGGCAAGAACTTTGGCCGACCCATCGAGGCGTACCTGGCCGCTGCCGTCCTGTACTTTGTGATGTGCTACGCGCTGTCCTGGGCTGTGAAGCGCCTGCACCAGAAGATCGCAATTATTCGGTAGCCCCCCTGAGTCGCCTTCGGCGCCTTCCCCCGAGGGTGACGACGCCAGTGGCCTGGCAGAGCCAGCTCCACGGCGTCCCCGCATGAGGCCGCATCGGTCTTATGGGCGGCGCCCCGAAAAAGTGACAAGAGAAGAGATTGGAGAAAGAAATGATCGAACTCAAGAACGTATCCAAGTGGTATGGCCCAGTGCAGGTGCTCAACGAGTGCTCGGCCACCATCAGCAAAGGTGAAGTGGTGGTGGTGTGCGGCCCTTCGGGCTCGGGCAAGTCAACGCTGATCAAGACCATCAACGCGCTCGAACCCTTCCAGAAGGGCGAGATCACGGTGGACGGCATCAAGCTGCACGACCCCAAGACCAACCTGCCCAAGCTGCGCAGCCGCGTGGGCATGGTGTTCCAGCATTTCGAGCTGTTCCCGCACCTGTCGGTGACGGACAACCTGACGATTGCGCAGATCAAGGTGCTGGGCCGCACGGCCGATGATGCCAAGAAGCGCGGCCTGAAGATGCTGGAGCGCGTGGGCCTGATCGCCCACAAGGACAAGTTCCCCGGCCAGCTCTCGGGTGGTCAGCAGCAGCGCGTGGCGATTGCGCGCGCGCTGTCGATGGACCCCATCGTGATGCTGTTCGACGAGCCCACTTCTGCACTGGACCCCGAAATGGTGGGCGAAGTGCTGGACGTGATGGTGGGCCTGGCCAACGAAGGCATGACCATGATGTGCGTGACCCACGAAATGGGCTTTGCCCGCAAGGTGAGCAACCGCGTGATTTTCATGGACGTGGGCGGCCGCATTCTGGAAGACTGCTCGAAAGAGGAGTTCTTCAACAACCCCGACGCACGCCAGCCCCGCACCAAGGACTTCCTCAACAAGATCCTGCAGCACTGATGATTCTGCGGCGCGCTGCCGCAGTACGGTGGTTCAAAGGCACCCTCGGGTCAATGCCAGTCAGTTAAGCCCGCAGGCGGCTTGATCCAGTAAAAAGGGGACGTGTTCAACACGTTCCCTTTTTTGCTTGATGAGCCTGCTTGCAAACGCCTTGCGCCAGACCCTGCCCCGAGTACCTGATCGCCTCGAGCAGCTCAGCGCGTTGATAGACCC